>CAVEDT010000032.1:0-9870 GCA_963614475.1 Roseburia faecis | reverse complement strand
GCGTGTCGAAATAGGCAATGACCAGGCTCCCCTGGCCGAGCGCATCTCCGAGTCGGGTAAACGTCATACCAACGACCAATACCAATACTTGGCCGGCATCAATGGCGACTTCTTCATCGTGTCCGCCTTTGCCGGACAGCATCCGCTGGGCAATTCAATCCTCGGCTACCCGAATATGACTTGCGCCATAGGCGGCAAATTGGCTGCGCCCGATATGATTGATGTCACGTCGCGTGAAAATGCCCTGATTATGGACTACAATGGCGGCGCATGGATTGACGCCACCGATATGTCGTACAACGTCCTCAGCGCCGACGGCAAGACCGTAGTGGGAGCTACGGCTTGCAACTACCCTCGCGTAGGCGCCCAGATGATGATATACAACAGCTATATGGGCGAGACAACGGGCACGGACGGCTCCGGCCGCGAATTGGTGCTCCGTCCTGCGGTCATCGGTCAGCGCTGGACCATCAATACACCTATGGACTTTGTTGTGGACGGTGCATGGCGTCAAGGCGGCTCGACGGCCATACCGGCTGACGGTATTGTGCTGTCGTGCGGCGATGGATACACCAACGACTTCATAGATAACCTCAAGGACGGTGATGCCGTCAAAATCGAAATAGGAATGTCGCTGCCCGCTTTCGGAGGTCTACGACCCGATGTGCGTGATGTCTGCGGCGGCGACGTGCGCATCCTCAATTGTAACAATGTCACCACTTCGGCCATACGCTGGATCAATACCCCGAGCGCTCAATACGGCCGCTCGCTGTGTGGATACAGCCAAGACCGACGCTACATTGTATTGTGTGCCGTCGATGCCGGTGTGCCCAATAGCAGCGGCGTCAGCTACTACGAAGGCGCCGACCTGATGCGCTATCTCGGATGCTACGACGCTCTTGACCTTGACGGTGGCGGCTCTACGACCATGTGGAGTGCCCATGCCGGTATCCTCAATATCCTGCGCGACGGCAGCGAACGCGCTGTCGGCAACGGCATCTTTATGCGCCTTGAAGCGCCTAAGGATGAGAAAATCACCAAGATCCGTTTTGCCGATCCCTACGCCAAACTGCCGCTGTTTGCGCTCTATCGCCCCGTGATATACGGATACAACCAATACGGCCAGCTCATAGACACTGATGTCAAGGGTATCACCCTGTCGGTGGACGAGGCTATGGGGACAATCAAAGATGACGGAACGGCACTCTTTGTTACCGGTAGCGGAATGCACGCCTTGCGCGCTTCCCTGCCCGGTGTGGACGATGCCACCATCGCTGTGTCCGTGGATCCGAACGCACTTGCCGCGCCCGAGGTGACTAATATCCTGACTGACAACCATAGCCGGTGGGGTATTAAGTTACGTGCTCTCGTGGCCGGGCGCTATGTAAGTGTCGATCCCGCTGCTTACACTTGGACAACGGATGCGCCCGAAATCGCCACCGTTGATGCCAACGGCATTATCACCGGATTGCGTAACGGCACCACCGTAGCCACCGGAACAAATGTTGCCGGTAGCGTGTCCGTCAATATTACCGTCGAATGTACCCCGGCCGACAAAACTCCGCTCGATCCGGATGGAACAATCGATGTCAATACATGGAAGGTTACGCGTACGTCTATCGCCAATAGCGTGGTAATAAACGCAATAAACGACGTCAACGGATTGGATATATCATTCAAACCCTCGTCGATGCGCGGAGCACGCTTGGCATTTACTAAGGACTTGGTATTGTTCTCTCAGCCCGATGCTATCGAACTTGTGGTTAAGCCCGAAACTTCCAACCTCAAGAATTTCTCCGTATCGTTAAACGCTCAGGGTCAAGCACCTGTTAAAAAGGACTTCGGAGTCATCGAGGTCGGTAAGGAAACCACGTTGCGCATCGACCTCAAAGACGTCATAAACACAGAAGATATGTCCTCGTATCCCGTACGAGTGACTGCCTTGAGCCTCGAGCCGTCCAAGACGGGACAGCAGACCGTGAAGATAGAGTCCATGAAGGTTATTTACGAGAAATACGACGGCATCGAAGACGTCAATGCCGATAGCGATAACGTGCTTCGCGTAACCGTCGCCAATGGCTTCGTTTCCATACCTTTCCGTGCTGCCGAACTGACTTTGACCGATCTTGCAGGCCGCGTAGTAGCGCATGCAGTTGATGCTGCCGAAGTAGTAAGTCCCGCTGCCGCAGGTGTATACGTTTTGAGCGCTCGTACCTCCGCCGGCACCGTTTCGGCCAAGGTGTACGTCCGCTAAGACCGAACATTATCCGAAAAACATCTCATAACTTTATAATCCGAAACTGTCTCATACGTATCATTACGATGGGATAGCTTCGGATTTTGGGCATATGGCGCCGTTTTTTTTGCAAAAAGCGGCGGTATCGGCTTGCTACGTCAAAAATAATTTGTACCTTTGTGCCACCAATGCCCGGATGGCGGAATCGGTAGACGCGACGGTCTCAAACACCGTTGGGGCGACCCATCCCGGTTCGAGCCCGGGTCCGGGTACAAGCGAGGAACAGACATCAGCCTGCTCCTCGCTTTTGTGTTAAATAAAAATATGTTGCTGCGTGTTATTGGGGATGTAGATATAGATGTTTTATCTGGCCGCTTATGTAAGCTATTGAAGTTTAGAATGGTAATTCATTGTAAGATGTTGGTTTTGCATTTTCTTCGCGCAATGATTTAAGTGAGATTTCGCCGATGATGCCATTGGTTGTCGCTATTGTTGTTTCTTTATTTTTCCCATAGAAATTCCAAATATTATCATAGATAACAGGTAAAACCTCGTTGCCGTTTTCATCTATAATTCCAAATTTGGACTGTTTTTCTGTGTTAATTATTACCCTTGCTAACCCATGCTCAAATCCATCAATCCATGAATACTTCCCAAATGGTACTATCGTCTTATTATTTGCATCAATTACCCCGTATTGATATTTGTTGTTCTGCACAGCAAACAGGACTGTGCCTCCTATTGAAGGTATCAAACAGAGGTATTTGGGCTCGATTACCAATTTCCCTTGCGCATTTAGAACCCCATACGCTAATTGGTAATATGTTGAAACACGTCCGTTCATCCTTGGATATCCATAAGTATCAATTATTGCCACTTTTATCATATCAACGTTGTTGTAGAATTCTCCGAAATAAGCTGCGAATTTTGGTTCGACGATTACGACATTCTCGCGATTAATAAAACCGATCTTATCTTCAATCATATAAGGAATGAGAATTCTTGGGTCATTTTTAATGTTGTATGAAGATTTCGGGATAAGCACTTTCGGATTATCATGACGAGATATTTTGTTGACCATTTCCATCTTTATAATTTTTTTGTTTGTTCGCTCTGCAAAGGTACGATATTTTAGGAATACACATCTAGTGGATATCGCAATATATCGCAAATTTTGGCATATAGACCATTCTGTAGTATAGACAACTGCGACTAATGTGTAGCCGACGCCCCTTGTATCAGCTCGACGAACCGTGCGCTACGGATGTAGGCTTTTGTCTTGCCATTAAGAGGAATTTCCGATAAATAGCTCTTTTGAGTCAAGTCTTTAAGGTCTGACTTGGCTGTACCTTGACTGACTCCTGTAAATCCTGCAATATCTGCCGCAGTCAGAACCTCGTCCGGTTTTGCGATGTACCGATTCAAGATTTCAGCTTGCCGCGGAGTTATATTGCCCAATAGCAACAGCCGGCCCGCATTTATCTTCTCCTTACTCTTGCGTGTGAGATAGCGGCGTAAGTCTTCAAACGACTTTTGAAGCACATTAAGGTTGTATTGTATGAAGTATCCCAAATCATTGGAGTCTTGTTCGGCAAAAAGATAGGCCTTTTCGTAGCTTCTCTTTGAGCCTTTAATGACCCTTGAAATCGAAAGGTACTGTACAAACCGATATCCCGACTTAAGCATATACCAATAGAATAACGCTCGGGCTGTGCGCCCGTTCCCGTCTGCAAACGGATGAAAATAACCTATCAGATAATGGATTATTATCGCTCGTATGATCGGGTGTATGAATTGCGCCGGTTTGGTGTCGTTGAAAAAGGTGCACAAGTCGGAGATAAACGCAGGCAAACACTCCGCCGAAGGCGGGGTGTGAACCGTTTCGCCCGTAATGCCGTCGCCAACCACGATGTTTTCGTCGTCTCTTCTGAAACGACCGGCGGCATCGTCTATGTCCAAAGCTCCCTCGGTCATCATCGCATGCACCTGAAAGATAAGCTCGGACGAAAGGTTTTCTGCGGCATGTTCTCGAATGAAGTTAATTGTGGTGTAATTGTTCAAAATCATTCGTTGGCTTTTGTCCTTCGGGCTTATTCGCTTTCTGAGCATATCCTTGGCGACCTCGCGTGTTGTAACGGCCCCTTCCATTTGGCTTGAAGCTATGGCTTCTTCCATTATGGAACTGGCAAGGCAAAGCTCGCGGGTGGTCTTATTATCCGGGAAGTTTTCTGCAGCCGTCCAAGATCCAATGAGGTTGACATCAAACTCATGGCATTGTCGCCACATTCGATTTGTCAACCCAAAGTGCATATTTGTGAACCCTGCTACGGTTATATCGGTTTGTGCACGTGCGTATTTAACCAGTGCCCATAGCTCTTTCGGGGTTAGACCGACAGCCTGAGCGCGATATTTTACATCGCTCCAATAGAGGTAGTCGTCATTAATCTTTCCAACCGCATCGCCAATTGAGGCATTATTGTTGCCGGACAATATTTGTCTGCATTTTTGCTCTTCTTGTGCGGTGATTATGGGTGTCGGTTCAATCATCTGTATAATACTTAAATTTGTCGTGCAAATATAGTAATATATCGCAAAATATCAAAAATTGCGATATTTGTATTTGTAAATCATTGAATATTAACTTGTGACGCGTTTGGCGAAAATACGGTAGAATCGGTGTACGGCCATATTTCGCTGAAAGGCGAACTCGGGAAGGCTTTTTCTTTATAAGTCCAGGTTGCTTTAATGCATTAGGCGGCAACATTTCTCCCGGCCATACGATCGAGCGATTTTTGCCGTGTCGCCGCGGTCCTTAATTGTCAAAATGCGGACAAAGGCGCTTATAATGCGGACAAACGCACTTTTGTCTGACAAAAATAGGCTTCAGGCTGTGTTAAAATATGTCAACAAAACCATTTTTCTGCAAACCATTTCTTAATTTTGTCAAACGTTTTTTTATGTTGTAGCCAATCTAACAGATACTTCTGATGAAAAAAGCAAACAACCTCTCTTGCGTAGGCGAGTCCGGTCGAAACACGTCATTATTTAGAATGACAAAATATCTGATTGTCTTGGTATGTATAGCCATGGCAATGTTCTCGTGTGACGATACAAACGAGCCAAACAAGCCTGTGCCCACAGATGCCTATATCGGCACACAGAGGCAGATTACTTTAGGAGCCGAGATGAAAGGCTTTACCGGTATTGATTTTGAATGTGTAATCAAAGCCGAAGACGGTACTGTATTTCGTCGTTCGGGAATCCACTTTCGCAATAATGGCAAATCCATACTTACACTTGATACAGGGCTGAAGTCAGGCGTCTACCGTCTGCTGGCTCTCGAGGTGCCGGTTGTGGGTGCCGAGTCCGATACCACGTGGGTGGATTATGGCTTGGGCTGTCGCGTACGTATATCTGCCGAGGCTCAAACAGCCATTATTTTAGATTCGTATGATCCTGAAATGAATCTCGTTGGTGAGGGGTCTGAGGACGACCCGTATATCATATCGAGTGCCGAGCACTTGTGGCGACTTCGCGACTACACCAACAATGACGACAATAATAAGAAATTGACAAAGGATACGCACTTCCGTATGGAGGCCGACATCCGCATGAAGGATATATGTACATCATCGGATCGCCACTATGGTTGGTTGCCGATAGGCAGTATTCCGGAGAATCCCTTCCGCGGTGTCTTTGACGGGCAAAATTACAAGATTCAGGGACTATGGATAGATCGCCCGCACTCTCCCGGCGTTGGTTTATTTGGATTTATAGACCAAGCGACAATCAAGAATGTCGTTGTTTCAAATCCCGACATCACCGGCAACTACGCGGTGGGAGCCATAGTAGGTGGCACTACATCGCCCGGCGACATTCGCGGTTGTTCTTCGTTACACGGCTGTGTCGTAGATAGAGGCTCGGTGACAGCGCCCGAAGGCAGTGCCGGTATTGGCGGTTTAGTCGGCGTTGTTGACTGCACGGGTTTTTTGTCTGTTGACAGTTGCTACAATGCCGGCACTCGCGTATCGGGAGACTATGCCGTGGGAGGTATTGTCGGTGCCGGTTCGCTGTATTCGATGACTCAAGTATTGGCATGCGAAAACAAAGGTTCTGTTGAAGCGCGGTACACCGGTGCCGGAGGCATTGTTGGCTCGGTGGACTCGCTAATGATTATAGGATGTAAAAATAATGCGACTATCAATGGCGGAACAAGCGCCATGAGCGGAAATATGGACAAAGGCGGGTATGGCACCGGCGGTATTGCCGGCGGCACCGGCGTGTCATTTGTCTATTCATCACAAAACACCGGCAACATCACCGGAGCGGTAGGTGTGGGCGGCATTATCGGCAGCACACGCGTGGGCAACGATGATAGCAATTATGAGGGTGAACTACTCTACAACAACTCGCTGGTAAAGAACTGTGGCAACACCGGTAATATATCGGGACGCACATCGGTCGGCGGCATTTGTGGAGAGGCGCAATTTGGAGCGTTTGCCGTATATAATACAGGCACTATTACCGCCGCTGATAATCAGTGCACCTTGGGCGGCATTGTCGGTAATACATCAATAACCGTACTTCATAATGTCATCAACCAAGGCACCGTTACATCAACCTCTGCCGAATCAGCTGCCGGTGTTGTCGGTAAAACCACTTGGGGCGCGCTCTATGGTTGTCAGAACTATGGTAATGTCGCGGTAACATCAAAATATGCCGGAGGTATTGCCGGATGGGTCGGCAACAACACTGTCGCAAACTATTGTCTTAACACCGGATTGGTAAGTAATAACGGCACTCGCGCCACCGGCGGTATTATCGGCGAAGCGGGTGACGCTCGTGTGTGGACAGGAATGGATATCGCCGGTTGCGTCATAGGTGCAGCCGAATGTGTCATGGTTTTTGCCGGCCCCGTTCTTTCGGTCACCGGCAATGCGGTCACGCAAAATGTGGTCAAGCATGCAGAAGCGTTCAAGAAATGTTTCCATGTCTTGCATGTCGGTGAAGCCACTCTTGATTGGGCAATGGTGGCTTATGATGCTGTGACATATTCGATGAGCCTTTATGATATTTTCACCGAAGAAGATCTGAATGAAATCAATGTAAACCTCAACACCAAGGCTACAGCCATTGATAATGATGTGAAAGCTACAATAAAATCCATTCAGGACTCCTATGTGTTTGATGCCGCTAAGTTGCCGCAAGGTATCAACGGTGCTGCTATAACCGGATACTTTGACAATTTTAATAAAGCAATGGATTTTTATCAGGCATCAGACGACAATAATTCCATTATCAACTACAATCTAAATCGTACTCGCGAGGAGCGTGTCGGCGAGTTGGAGCATCGTCAAGAGATTAAAGAAATAGTACAAAAATCAATAGCCGGCACATGCATTATAGTAGGTTCTGTGGCAAGTATTGTTTCAACTTTTGCCACTGCCGGCACAATGACAGCCGTTACCGCCGGAGTTATGGCCTCGATACTGACATTTGTCGGCGGAGCAAACGCTATGGTCGAATGTGCCACCAATTTCGAAGTCAACGCCATTGTCGTCAACCAATGCACAAACCTTGGCACTATACAGACGACAACGTCTGACTATGTAGGTGGTATTTTGGGATACACTCAACAAAACTGCAAACTCACCGATTGTCTCAACGTAGGCAACCTTGATGGCAATATCAACAAGGCGCATGCCGGCGGCATAACCGGCGAAGCCGATTATCGCTCTGTCATTAAGCGCAACGTTTCAGTAGGCACAAACTGGTACAACCCTATAGCCGCTCATGCTGAGTCTATTGTCGATTATTCAGGCAATTTCTACTACTCAGGCGGCACGTATGCCGTTTTGCCGTACTATGATAACGCCACATCTTTAACTCTCGAACAACTTCACGACAAAACGTTCTTTGAAAAAGTCCTAAATCTCTCAGGATCGATACCGTTGTGGCAGATAACAGATAAATCGGGATTTTTCCCGATACCGTATCATTCCGAAATGGAAGCCCCTATCCAATAACAAAAACATAATGCTCTATAAGTATGAAAACAAAACACATTATATTCGCGTTACTACTCACTTTGACGCTGCCCATGTGGTGTGGTTGCTCAGAGGATGACGAGCCGTTGGTTACAGACAATAAAGTCGAAGAAGTCGAAGGTTTCAAGCTCAGTTCTTTTGCCTCCGAACTTATAAAATGGCGACTTAGCCAGGCCGGGGAGAATTATCACATCATACTGCATTCACATGCGGATAATAAGCTGTATGACTATGATTTAAAGGTGAATAACATCGGGGCTAAGTCAATCTTCACAATGTATATTCCCGATCACAAGACATTGCCCGATGGTGAATATGATGCCGTTGCCTTAGGTTCGGACGGTATAACAATCGGACCGCGTATGTATTTCAGGACGTCCAAAATGGTGGTTGAGGAGATCGCTGCGCGCGAAGGAAAATTCAAATTGCGTGGACAAGGCACACAAGAAAGTCCCTATAAGATTTCGTCAAAAAGCGATTTCGAAAATTTTGAAATCGGTCTTTATGAAGAGGGTAATTCAAATGGCTTCGGTCTCTTCTTTAAGCAGACGGCAAGTTTTGATGTGCCTCCTCGCAGTCAAATAATCATGGGCACATATCACGCTTGCGAATCATTTGCCGGCAACTATGATGGCGGAGGCAATACTGTCAATGTGCCATACACCGGTAGCGCTACAGAGGGCAATGATTCAAATATCGGTTTGTTTAAAGAGTTGCTTCCGGGCGCAACAATTCACGATCTCACCATCAATGCCCTGATGCAGGGCATACATGATAATGGTGGTGCTTTGGCCGGCAAATCATCGGGAAGTGTCACTATTACAAACGTTAGCGTTGAAGGTTCAATCAATTCTAACAACCACACCAATATAGGTGGTTTCATAGGCTATGTCGCCGGTGATATTTCTTTTACAGATTGCAATCTCACGGCATTTGTGCAAGGCAGTAACTCCGTCGGTGGTGTGGTTGGAAGACACGGCAATGGCACCTTGATAATCAAGAATTTTGCCAATCGTAAATCAGAGACGGATAAACTCGGCAACGTAAAACAATATTACTCGCCATTTTCAGTCTCAGCCACAGCCGACAATGCCGGCGGTTTGGTAGGATATGTCGATGGCGGTTCGGTTGTCGATGTTGAAGGCATCACATTTTTACACTCCGTACAAGCCGAAGATGGCTCGGTAAAGGCCGTGTCAGCCGAAGGGAGCAATGCCGGCGGTCTGTTCGGGTCGCTAAACAGCGTTGCTTCTTATTTGGCTAAGAACATCTCAGTCAATGCGCCTGTATATGGAGGCAATAATGTCGGCGGCATGGTGGGATATGCCAACTTGTCGGCAGATATTTCAATGGAAAAATGTGTGTTTAGCTCGGTTGCCAGCGGCAAGGATTGTGTGGGCGGTTTTTTTGGCAAGGTCAACGGGAACAAATTCAATGTCAAATTTGAAGGCTCGGATAAGACCTCGTCAGTCAAGCAGACCGACAATGCGCTTGTTAAGGTAACCGGCGTCAGCAATGTAGGCGGTTTTGTCGGTAGACTGAATGGCGCGGATTTTTCGGGCAGCAAATTCTATATCAATACCGGAG
>CAVEDT010000031.1:6481-9942 GCA_963614475.1 Roseburia faecis | reverse complement strand
GGCATAAGTGCCTTGCCAAAGGCGAAACAAACTGCATTAAGAAAAGAGATTGCACAATGGAGCAAATCCAACTTGCCCGAAAAATTCTCCCCAATGGTACAATAGGGAAAAGAGTGTATATTAACTTACCCAATAAAAGAATTGCTGTAAATCAGGGATTTTTTATGGAGGTTTTCGCAAAGAACAAAAACCGAAACAATCTCGAAGAAATACTGGAGATAGCGAAACAATACAACACATGGATGCCAAAGGCCAAGTTTATACGGCAGGAAGCAGGAAAGCATCACGCATTTTCATTTAATGTTTATGAAGCGAAGATAAACAGCTTGACAATCGAGATAAAGACAAAGCAAACTACAGAAGAAATACTTTACAATATTAGAATAAAAAAAGAAGATTGAGGATCCGCCCGAATCTGCGCACCTAAGTGCCGATCTGTGGGAAGCTTGCTCAATCTTCGGCTGCAAATTTACTAACTTTGCGGAAATTAGCAAAACATGAACAAGGAAAATTTATCAAAAGCGCGAAAAATGGCGCAGGAAAGCATCTACGATGATGCGCAGTATGTAGGCCGATGGAACGGCTTCGAGGTGTACGAGCCGACATTCAACGATGACGAGATGCGTAGATATGGATCAAATAACGCCGTGGAGGATTTCGCCGAATCGATGAAGATGTTTATCTGCTGCCGTACTCAGATGAAAGCGACCTATCCTTTTCGTGAAACATTTCTCTCGAAACTTCTCAAAGGTCATTAACGCCCTGACTTACCATATGTCTCGTTAATGCGTCTTCCATCCTTGGTATATTCCACTACATTCATGAATACCGCATCTGCACGTTTACATGGATTTCCTTCCGCATCATAAAAGTAGGCTGTTGAGTAATCTCCACCACTAGGTGTCGGAGCAATACAACTCTCACAGAACTCGTTATCTATGGGAGGAAACGGTGCCGGATTAATCTTCGCCGAAGCCTTTATGTTTCTGATGGTTAAGTATTTAATACGTTCTCCATATTCTTCGATTGTCATAAGCATTTCGTGTTTTGTAAAACCAAGTATTTTCTCAACATTTATTCTCTCATCGAGAAGCGACCGCACTGCGAAAAGCACAAACGCGGTCGCTTTTGCTTATTTCGTTTCAGTCAAAAGCTGTTCCTTATCGACTTGCCATTATTCATCCGTGGCCTCGGGGGGATGGATAATGTTGGTGATGCAAATATACGCATTTCTACGAAAAAAGCCACATCAAAGGATGCGATGAAACTCCGATATGACAGGTTTTGAGTGCTCGCCATCCTTTGTAATCCGCCCGGCGCAAAAGATTTACGCAGTGTCCCATTAAGGGTCACTTGGGGCCCGCCATTGGAAGACCAAGCTTGTCTCGGCATTTCATAATGATTTGAAGAGTTTCCCAATCTACTTTGATGTGGCATATATCGTTATGCGATGCGTCTGTTTTCAAGGCTCTCGACACGACTTTTCGCCTCTGCGAAACCGCCGGAGTTCACCTTTTGAAGATGTCGTCCTGCCGATTGTCTGACGCAAATTTACGCCATAATCTCGGTTCGGCCAAATTTTTTTTGCCGTTTTTTGCTCCGTTTTTTTCGACCGACAGCCGTAGTTACTGTCTGTCAATTCCTTTTGACTTAACGCCCGCATTATACACCGTCGGTATACACATCCGAAGGTATCGCCTCAATTATTACCCGAGATCTAAAGTCAATGCTCAAACGCACTTTGGAGGCCTCAGATAGCGCTATTCTCGCGATAATTTATTACTTTTGCAGAAATTCACTGCCGACATCGGACAATAAAAACCTAAAACACTATAATATATATGAACCAACAAGAACGTACACAACTCGATGGTGCTGCCAACAACCTTCGCGTGCTGATAGCATCTATGGTCGAGAAAGCCAAATCGGGCCACCCGGGCGGTGCCATGGGTGCTTCCGATTTCATCAATACACTTTTTGCAAAGTTCCTTGTCTATGATCCGGAAGATCCCCAATGGATTGCCCGCGACCGTTTCTTCCTTGATCCGGGACACATGTCCACGATGCTTTACGGCGTACTTGCCTTTACGGGCAAATTTACGCCCGAGGAGCTGGCTCAATTCCGTCAGTGGGGCAGCGTGACTCCGGGCCACCCCGAACTTGATGTCAATCGCGGCATCGAGAATAGCTCAGGCCCCTTAGGCCAGGGACATGCCATGGCTGTCGGTTGCGCCATCGCCGAGCGATTCCTTGTGGCACGCTTCGGCGAAGCTGCCTGCGGACACAAGACCTACGCCTTTATCAGCGACGGCGGCATACAAGAAGAGATCAGCCAAGGAGCGGGACGTCTGGCCGGACACCTGGGTCTGAACAATCTTATAATGTTCTACGACTCGAACAAGGTGCAGTTGTCCACCACTACCGATGCCGTGACCGATGAAGACACCGCCGCCAAGTACCGTGCTTGGGGCTGGAACGTCATCGACATCGATGGTAGCGACTGCGCAGCTATAGCCGCCGCCATAGAGACGGCTCGCGAGGAAGAACACCGCCCCACCCTAATCATCGGGCACACAATCATGGCCAAGGGCGCAGTACGTCCCGACGGCACAAGCCTCGAAGGTGCTGTATCCACCCATGGTCAACCACTGACGGGAGCCGGAGCAGACCTGGATGCCACTATCCGCGGCCTCGGCGGCGACCCCGCCAAGCCTTTCGAGATACGCGAATCCACCCGCGCCCTCTACGCCGCACGCGCCGAGCAACTGCGCAAGGCCATAGCCGAGCGTCGTGCTGCCGCTAAGGCTTGGGCCGAAGCCAATCCCGAAGCCGCTAAAACTTTACAAGACTACATCGACGGCAAATTGCCGCAAATCGAATACGACGGCATCGAATTCAAGGCCAACGAGGCATCGCGCAATGCTTCGGCCAAGGTTCTGGGACTGCTTGCACAGACCGTTGACAATATGATTGTCTCATCGGCTGACCTTGCCAATTCGGACAAGACAGACGGATACCTGAAGCAGACTCGCGCCTTCACCCGCGGCGATTTCGGCGGCAAATTCCTGCAATCAGGTGTGGCCGAGCTGACTATGGCCGCCGCTATCAACGGCATCGCCCTGCATGGCGGATGTATCGGCGCCTGCGGCACATTCTTCGTCTTCAGCGATTATATCAAACCGGCTCTGCGTATGTCTGCTCTTATGGAGCTGCCGGTGAAGTACATCTTCACGCACGATGCCTTCCGCGTAGGCGAGGACGGCCCCACTCACCAGCCCGTGGAACAGGAAGCACAGATACGCCTCATGGAGCTTCTCGACAACTTCGGCGGTCGCCAAAGCACCTTGGTATTGCGCCCCGCCGACAGTGCCGAAACCGCTGTGGCTTGGAAGATGGCTATGGACAATAAGGAATGCCCGACGGTACTGATACTTTCGCGTCAAAACCTCGAAGATCTGCCT
>CAVEDT010000031.1:1554-6471 GCA_963614475.1 Roseburia faecis | reverse complement strand
GGCGGATACACCGTCATCGAAGCCGAGAATCCCGAATTGGTACTCGTGGCCAACGGTAGCGAGGTCGCTTTGGCCGTACACGCCGCCGAGTCTCTGGCCGAGGAAGGCCGCCGCGTACGCGTGGTTTCCGTTCCGTCCGTAGGTCTGTTCCTGCGCCAGGACAAGGAATACCGCGACAGCGTACTCACCCCCGGTGTTCCGCGCTATGGCATCACCGCCGGACTGCCCGCTGCTTTGTATCCGCTGATGCGCGGCACGGCCAAATGGGATGTCTTCGGACTCGAGCACTTCGGTGCTTCCGCTCCCTATAAGGTTCTGGACGAGAAATTCGGTTTCACCGATGCCAACGTCCTGGCCAACATCGTTGAATTCATCGAGGACTGATTATAGCCTACCATACAGCCGGGGCGGCAGACGTTCGATAGTGTCTGCCGCCCCGGCTGTATCTGTATAATATGTATTGCGCGAATGGCCTAAGTCTCAGCCGCTTTCCCGCATATTTCATGTACGACCGACGTCATTAACGGCTAAGCCGTCACAGGTCGTCTTATTCCTGAGTGTAAGTGCGTATGCGACGCATACCTTCGGCCAAAAGGGCCCGGGTGGTGGCCAAGTTGATACGCACAAAGCCTTCGCCCTCGACACCGTAGGCCGTACCGGGCTGTACCCATACGCCGGTATCGCGTCTGAGTGCCTCGGCAAATTCGGATACCGTCTGCCCACGCCATTCGAGCATCTCGTGGCAGTCAGCCCACGCAAGATAAGTGCCTTCGAGCGGCAATACACGCATCCCGGGAATATTTTGGGCGACGTAATCGCTCACGCTCTCGTAATTGGCGCGCACATACCGAAGCATGGCTTGCAACCACTGCTCACCCTCGTCATAGGCCTTTTGCAGGGCTATGATGGCAAAGGGACTTATGTCACAAGTCTCGTTGTCATTGATTGCGCGATTGATGAGACGATGCAGACGTGCGTCTTTGACAACGATATTGGCCACCTGCAAGCCGGCGAGATTGAAAGCCTTGCTGGGCGAAACCATAGTGATGCAGTCGCCGTCGCACAGCGTGGCCATGGGCGTGTAACGGTGCGGAGCAAAGACAATCTCGCAGTGTATTTCGTCACTTATCAGGGTCACATCGTGCTTGCGGCACAAGTCGTAGACCCGGCGCAAATCCTCGGCGAGCCATACGCGGCCGCCGGGGTTGTGGGGATTGCACAATATCATGGCCGTGCTCTTGGGATCGGCAAGAGCTTTCTCCAAGGATTCGAAGTCCATTTGATATAGTCCGCGATTATCCAAATACAGCGGAGCGTCCATATTGCGGCATCCGGCATTACGTATGCTCGAAAAGAAGCAGTTGTACACCGGGGTCTGCACCACCACTCCGTCTCCGGGACGTGTGACGGCTCGCAGCACGGCGGCAAGTGCGGGAAGCACTCCCGTGGTCGGGATAACCCACCGACGGTCTATATGCCAGTGGTGACGTCGTTCAAACCACGAGGATATGGCGTTATAGTACTCATCACCGGGGATGCTGTAACCGAAGATCCCGTGAGCGGCGCGACGGGCCAGCGCTTCTACAATCTCGGGCGCCGTCTTGAAGTCCATATCGGCTACCCATAACGGTATCAGGTCATGTCCCGGGACGCTGTACCCGTCCCATTTCATACTGTCGGTGTGCAGCCTATTGACCGGAGTGTCAAAATCGTATCTTTCCATATCCATGTCGTTGTTCTGTTATATATGGTTGAAAGTGGTTATATTCGGTATAGTTTGTTCATTTTGTTTCGCTTCAGTATCGGAAATCCAGGCGATTCGGGAGTCAAGTCTACGCGTCGGCGGGCATAGATTCGGCTGCAATGGCGGCGGCGTGTTTCAACCACCAACCGCGCATAAAGAGCAAGACAAAGAGTGCGCCGCGGAAGCACAACTCGATGCACATGGCCAGCCATACGCCATGCAGTCCCATCGACGGAGCCAGTATCGCGGACAGCGTCAGGCGGACAGCCCAAATGCTGCCGAAATTGATGCATGCGGGCACGGTGGCATAGCGTGCGCCTATAGCGATACCGTAGCCAACTATGGCGGCGCCGAACATCGGCTCGGCCCAAGCCTCGGTGCGCAGGGCTATGGCGCCCAATTGGCGTACAGCCGCGTCAGGCGTGAAAAAGGCTATCATGTCGTAGGCGTAAAACCACATGACCACGCCCAGCGCCCCCATAATGACAATACCCAGCGTCATGGTGATGCGTCCGAAGCTTACAGCCAAAGCGCGGCGACCGGCTCCGAGGCTCTGACCGACAAGTGTTGTCGCGGCTTCGCAAATGCCGTAACCGGGCATATAGCACAGGCTTTCGGCTGTCACCGCAAAGGCGTTGGCGGCAATGGCGGCATTACCTAAAGGCGCCACGATGGCTGTTATCAGTATTTGTGCGCCGCACATGACCACGCGCTCCAGCGCCAAGGGACTGGCCACGGAGACGGCATGACGCATGATGCGGCCGCTCAGATGCCACCACGCCTCGACGCAACCGCGGGCTCGTGACCACGGACGGGACAACGCCGGCGAGCGGCGCAACAAGTGCCAAAGCAGGATGACGCATCCCACAGCCTGGGCCATGGCCGTACCTATGGCGGCGCCGGTGACGCCAAGTCCCGCTCCGGGCAAGGTCAGCACACCCCAAGGAGTGCTGATGAAATGCGACGGGTATATCATCAGGAAGTTGAAGACCACGTCAAGAGTGCACATCAGCACGGCTATTACGCCGGGAACAAGCATATTACCGCTGCTGCGGAGCATAGCCCCGGCCATAAAGGTCAGATATATCACCGGCATCGAGGCCCCGAAAATGGCAAAATAGGAGGTGCTCATATCGCACACAGCACCCTTGCCGCCAAGCCAATGCGGCAGCCCGGGAGCAATAGCCAGGGCCACCAAGGCGACCAATATGCCGACGGCGGTAACGACGACCGTGCCTTGGCGCACAACACTGCGTGCTTCGGCATCTTTGCCGCCGCCCAGAAGGTGGGCCACCTGCACAGAGAATCCCATGACCGTGGCCGTACCCAAGCCCCAAAAGAGCCATGTCGTGGTAGCGATAAGCCCTATCGAGGCGGCCGGCTCGGCGCCAAGGTGCCCCACCATGGCAGCGTCGATATATTCCATAAGCAGCGTGGACAACTGAGCCATAATGGCGGGCCAGCTCAGCCGCGCCACCATGGCGAGTTTGCCACGCAGTGTCGCCACGCGTGGCGACCGCAATTGCGCCGCGAGGTCCGAACCCGTGTTCCGGCTCATGCGTCGACGCTACCGGTAGTAACGATACGGCAATCGGCGGGCGACTGGATATTCTCGTCGAGTATCACCTCGCCCACGCTGTCGCAATAAATGTATCCGTGGCGCGGATTCTTGATACTGGTGACATGTCCGTGCAGCCCGGCACGTACGTCCGAGTCCTCGAAAGCCAGGTCGGCGTCTTCTCCGAAGGTGCAGTTCTCGAGTACGAGGTCGTGGCAGTAGCACAAGGGCTGAGTGCCGGTGATATGGCAGTTGACAAGGCGCAAGCCGTGCGAATACCATCCGAGGTACTCGCCGTGCAGCTCGCTGTCGCGCACGGTTACGCCCACGGTGTTCCACAGTGCGTCTTTGCTGTAAATCTTGGCGTTGCGTATCACCACATCGTGGCAATACTGAAAGGAGTAATTGCCGTGCTGCTCGTAGCGGTCGATGACCACGTGATCGGTGTGCATAAACAGGTAATCGGCATTGAACATCTTGACATCTTCGAGGGTGACGTCGCTGCAATGCCACAGGGTTTCCTGCGCGTTGGGGAATTCGACACCGCTGACATACAGCCCCTTGAGTTCGCGGAACATCTTGGGTGCTTCGACACGGCAGTTGCGCATCACACAGTCCTGACTGTACCACAGCGCGGCACGGGCGCCCTCTGTGAAGTAGCAGTCTTCGACCTCGAAGTTGCGTGCATGCCAGAAGGGATACTTGCCGCGGAACTCGCAGCGGCGTGCCACGATGTCTCGCGTGGCCTTCAAGGCACTCTCACCGGGGTTGATGATTACATGCTCCAGTTCCAAGTCATGAGCAGCAAACAACGGCCGTTCGCCCCCGTATTCCTTATTCTCTATCTTTGTCTTTTCCATATAATTATCCGGTGTTTTTTGATTTGTCTTTCCTAAATTTTGAGCAGTCTCAAGCTCTTTCTTATGACGCCTATGAATCTCTGCCGCTTGCTTATTCAACTCGTCAAAGAAACGTTCATACATCTCTCGATTCGTGCGAGCAGCCTCTTCTGCGGCATTTTTCATAAGACGTTCCAACATTTCATCACTCGGTTCTTCCCCCGAACTGAAACGGTATGACCTAAATTCTTCCTCGGTCATCTTTGTATGCCTATATTGCGTGTTGTTTTGCTTTGTTTTGCAAATATACAAAGTATTTTCGAGACCGCCCCACCGCTTAACATTGCTTAATTCTTACCGTTCCCCATCTGTCTGACTGTCCGTATATTTTGCAGCCAAGCACCCCCACGCCTTTATCCGCGTATGCCCCCCGGCAAACAATGAAGTATACAGACAAAAACGGGGAGCGACCGGCTCTAATGCCGCTTCGCTCCCCGCTCCATCATTCGCTTATTTGACGTCCCGAAATCGGACTAACGTCTTATCGGTGTTTGACAGCAAGCCTTGTTGCCGTCACTATATGCTTTTGACTATGAGAGGCATGAGTTAGTATGAGCGGACAGCTCGGACCGGAAGCGATTCTTTATAAGCCCTCCGACCCAAACAGCTATAATGCACTACGCCATCATAAATACCCGCAGCGAATTCAAATTCCGTACAATCACCAGACATAGACATCCAACATTCATATGAAGAAGACTCTCCATAAGCATTAC
>CAVEDT010000031.1:0-1528 GCA_963614475.1 Roseburia faecis | reverse complement strand
TATGCTATTACCATTGGAAGCTGTAAATGTAAGATATTTACGTCCGGCTATATTGTTTACTCTACACCGCTTTGCCAATTCGCGGTATTCCTCTTCTGTTGGCAGACGCCCACCATATTTATTCACTGCCTTTTCGGCATAAGAATACTCGCAGTCGGATGATGCATCCGATTTTGCCCATAATACGCTGAGACCCAAATCCACGAAGCCATTAGTAGATCTATCTATTGTCAGGCTGTCGGCAGCTTGCACGGACAAGGTATTGTTCTTCCATATATATACGGTGTTCTGCGAGTATGCAGCGAATACGCATACAAGCGTAACGATTAGTGTCAGTATTCGTTTCATTTCTTTATGTTATTTGATTATGAACTTGAACGATACGCCGCCGGAAGTGCGTATGATGTACACGCCGGAGGAAGGCATAGTCATTCGTAGAGTTTCGTTATCTGTATTTGCACGGGCGGTGCATACGCTACGGCCATCCGGGGTATAGGCAGTGACGGTCTCTCCGGCTCCGAGGCCGGAAACCTCAACACCGTTGTCGATGATTGTGAACAGGACGTCCGCCTTTTTATCAATGGTCGGGGATTCGATACCGCCACCATCGACATTGCCGCTGTAGATGCTTGCTATCTCGCTATAGCTATATGATACAGTCGTTTTGTCCGTGACTATCTTCAAAGAGGAATTATACGGAAGTATTTTGGGCTTGCTCTCAAGGGTAAAACCCACGGTGGAGCCGTCTCTGAGGCGCAGGATTATTCCCGGCTGCGTCTCGGCCATAGCCGTTGTGGCGATTGCCAGCATCACGACTATGATTAAGTATTTGAGTCTTTTCATAACTTGTGTGTGTTGATTATTTTTGTTTGCTTACTTGCTTGATTTCTATGCCGACAGATTTGCAACGTTCAAGAAACCTTGCAAATTCGGCTTCTTTGCCATTTGACATCAACGGCCAATTGGAGCTAATCAGGAAACGGGTGCCGTCTCCGGCCTCAATGGCGTCATCTTCGGTGTATTTTCCGAAAAAGTACACTCTTCCATTTTCCTCCATCTCGGCATTGTAATCATCGTATTTCATAAATCGTCGAGTCATATTAGTCTGCACCTGGAACGTCTTGCACAACTCATCATAAGAGATTTGCGGATACGCCTTTATATAGTCTGCAACAACTTGACGGACAAGGTCGGTCTTTTTGCTGTACTCGATGCCGTTGTATACGTAGTTGCTTAGGTCGCGATTAAACTTATACTCTTTGATAGGCGATGTATTCTCCGAGGATTGGACACTTGTCACATTGGACAAGCGAAGCAGGTCGGACATAACATCCTCAATCGATGCC
Source organism: Roseburia faecis (assembly GCA_963614475.1). Lineage (GTDB taxonomy): Bacteria > Bacteroidota > Bacteroidia > Bacteroidales > Muribaculaceae > CAG-873. The sequence continues at coordinate 182 of CAVEDT010000031.1, read as the reverse complement.
TCGCCTACCAAAGACCTGATACAAGACAACAAGCGCGAAATGCCGAAGCATCGCTTGCTGAGATACGGGTCGGACTTGCACATACGGTACAATATCACTTCCCAATCTTCGTCGAACTCCTCCAACTTGGTAAGCTCAGCGCCTTCCTCTTCGGTGAGTACCGGCAGCTTGAGGTGTGTGGC
>CAVEDT010000030.1:1042-10127 GCA_963614475.1 Roseburia faecis | reverse complement strand
GCGTACTCTTTGATGATTATTTCTATCTGCAAGGCATCTCGGATGAGGATGCGGTTCAGTATCAAAGCTATAAACAAGGCGGCGGAACGCTGTCTTTAGGCGACTGGCGCCGCGATAATGTCAATAAGATGGTGGCCGATGTGTATTCGACCATCAAGAAGGCCAAGCCGTATGTTCGCTTTGGTATCTCACCGGCGGGCGTGGCGGCTACGAGTGCTTCAGTGGCCGGAAAATATGGCTTGTCGCCCTGTCCGGCCGGAAGTGACTGGCAGTATAACGGCATCTATTCCGACCCCTTGGCATGGGTGTCGTCGCGCACGCTCGACTTCATATCTCCGCAGATTTACTGGAAGATAGGTTCCAGCGCCGATTATGACGCGATATGCAAGTGGTGGAGCAATGCAGCCAATAAATTCGGCCGTCACTTCTTTTCCTCGCAAGGTATCTCGTACAACTACGGACAAGAGGAGTACGCCAAGCAGATACGCCTAAATCGCGAGTACACGCTCAACGATGCGCCCGGCTCGGTGTTCTATTCGGCCAAGTACTTGTATCGTACCACGACGCCGCTGTTGGGTCATTATCTGAAGACTCAGGTGTTCAATACACCGTCGCTTGTACCGGCGATGACGTGGTTCCCGGTAAGTTCACCGGCCAAGGTGTGCAATGTCAAGCGCAGCGGGTCGACGTTGACGTGGACCGGGGTTGAGGGTATGCGTTACACGGTGTATGCCGTGCCTAACAGCGTTCCTGATGCCAACTTCGATCGCGAGCCGGAGTACCTTTTGGGCGTGAGCTACTCGACGTCCTATACCATCCCGTCCGACAAGGTGAGCGGATATCGTTGTGCCGTATGTGTTTATGACCGGTACGGCAACGAATACTCGCCGGTATTTGTCGGTGCAGCCGTGACCACTCTCCCGGCGCCCGTGCTGACTTATCCGGCCGAGGGCCAGGAAGTTGAATTGCCCTTTGTGTTCAAATGGGATGCCGTATCAGGTGCAGCCAATTACCTGCTCGAAATAGGCAGGGACGCATCGATGAGCGACCTTATAGGCGTCACCGAGGTGTCCGGGACAGAGTGCCTGTCAACCGCTATCGAGGGCATAGAGACCTGTAGCGAACTGTACTGGCGTGTCCGTGCATGTGCCGCCAATGCCAATGACGGCGTGAGCGTTTCGCGCCGCTTCATTCCCACCAAGTTGCGCATTACATCGCCCTACGACGCCGAGCAGAACGTCAGCCTTACGCCCACTATAACGTGGTCGGTAGCCGATCGTCTAGCACAGGTCCAGGTGTCCTCATCAGGCGCTTTCGAGGACGGCGATATTGTCGTAGATGCTACTGCAACAGGCAGCTACACTGTGCCTAAGTATACATTCAAGGGCTATACGATGTATACAACCCGCCTGAAGTACAACTATGGTGAGTATGGCGTGATGTCCGACCCGGTGACCTTCACCACACGCGAAGCCGAACAGGTCGTACCCGAAGTTATCCCCTCGGCAGACGGTATACTATATGCCAATTCGCACCTGGCAATCAAGCCCCTCGAAGGCGTCAAGAGAATACGCTTGGAACTTTCGGTTACGGAGACCTTCAAGTCGGTGCGCACTTCCTATATTTGCACGTCTATAGATGCTCCGACCTTCGTCGATGCCAAAGAAGCTCGCGACATCAAGGCCGGTGCCAAGAATTTGGTTGACGGAACAAAATACTATGTACGTGCGCGTGCGACTTACGCCACCGCCGATGGCGATAAAGACACGGCATGGTCCGACGTTGTCGCCTTCACGTACAGCAATACCGAGGGTGTCGAAGACATCGAAGCCGATGACACATCCCGCGCCATCATCTGGGACGGTGAGACGCTGAAAGTTGCTGACGTTGCGTCCACTATCACGGTATACAATGCAGCGGGCGCACTTGTCGCCGGTTACGCTCCCGGAGTGACTGCTGTCAAACTCAGTCTGCCTGCCGGAGTGTATGTAGCCAAAGACGGCTGCGGCCATGCGCTGAAAATCCGCGTATATTGACGCTCGACGACGGCTGACGTTATGCGATAACCCCAAGCCGCGCCAACGAAACGGAAAGACGAACCAAGAATGTATTTGTAATGCATATAGTTAATAAACTGATACGAAAACTGACATCCGGTGTTATCCTGGTCGTTGTATCGGCGCTTGTCCTGGCGCTTGTATCGACATCGTGCGGCGGACACAACGGCGCCGCCAAGAGTGTAGGAGAGGGCGATACCCTGACCCACGAAAGTGCCATGCTGACGATGGTGCAGCACGATGGATGGATAAGTGCCACCGTAGCCGACCCGTGGAGTCAAGGCAAGACCTTGGCCACGTATTGCCTTGTACCGCGAGATGCCGAGTTGCCTTCCGACCTGCCCAAGGGTGAAGGCACGGTGGTGGTGCGCACCCCGGTACGTAGCGCCGTAGTCTACTCGAGCGTGTATACCCAAGGCATCGAAGACCTCGGTCATATAAAGACAGTCACCGGAGTGGCTGATGCCGAGTACTTTACGCACGGCTATATACGCAAGCACCTTGACGCCGGCGATATTGTCAATATCGGCAACTCATCGTCTCCGTTGATGGAGCGCATTGTCGACCTGTCGCCCGATGTGCTCATACTGTCGCCCTACGAGGCCAATCGCAACGAAAAAGTCCTGGACAAAACCGGTGTGGCCGTCATCCGTATGGTCGACTATATGGAAACGACACCTCTGGGTCGTGCCGAATGGCTCAAGCTGTTAGGTGCCATGTACGGCGACTTGGACAAAGCCACGACCCAATACGACGCTACGGTCGGCAAATATCGCGAAATAAGCCAACGCATGGCGTTGTGCGACGTCCATCCTATGGTGCTTACCGACGCCGAAGTCTCCGGGACATGGTATATGCCCGGCGGCGGCAGCTATGCAGCCCGAATGATAGGTGATGCCGGAGGTATGGTGCCTTGGAACGACAACGCCTCCACGGGGTCATTGCCCTGCGACTACGCCGCTGTGTACGAACGTGCTTCCGAAGCTCCGGTATGGATAATGCGAACCTTCGGCCCGATTACTCTCGCCGACTTACGTAAGGCCAATGCGTTGAACTGCGACATTAAAGCCTTCAAAGACGGCAATGTCTATTTCACAGACACAAGCACCGGAACATTCTTTGACGATATAGCCTTCCATCCCGACCGGATACTTGGCGACTACGCCGCCATGATTCATCCCGAGGTCATGAAGCAAGCCTTGAAATACTTTGTCAAGGCACAATGATGCAATACGGACTCGCCGCTGCCGATACAGGTCGCGGCGAGTCTTGTGTTTCGGGCGATAGAAGCGGCTGAGAGCGAACCGTCAAGCTCGCGTGCGCGTTAAAATAGAGACGGGAAAGCCGGACAATAATAAAAAAGTATAAAAACGCATAAGCACGTGTGTTTTATGCTGAAATAATCGTACCTTTGTATTCGATAAATCAAAAGATAAAAGCACTACACATAAAATCAAAAAAACAAGACCGCGAGGTCTGAATACGGCGTCCTACGTCTGAGGCGCCAAACAACCAAGACAAAATCTCGTATATCAGGCGTGTGAATTAATACATTTTTTATTTTTAAACCCCGATTACAGGCTTCACTGCAAAAACTTAGAGCCAACGAAAAAAAGATGGAAAACAACGAAAAAAGACCCAAGCGTCCGCGTATCAGCGAATCGCGCGTGACATTGGAGAACCAGGACACAACTCGTCCCATGGTAGAAAATGCACAGGCAGAAGACAACGAACAACGTCCCTATCGCCCCTACAATCGTCCCCAGCAGGGCGGTTACAACCGGCAGTACAACGGCGGATACAACCGTCCGTACAATAACTCCTACAACCGTGCACAGGGTGACGGCGCCGAAGGTCAGGCCGATGGCGAACGGCCTCAGCAGGGTTACACTCCGCGTCCGTACAACAACTACCGTCCCCAGCAACACTACAACCAAGGCGGCTACGGCAACAACAACCGCCAGGGAGGTTATGGCAACAATAATCGCCAGGGAGGTTACGGCAACAATAACCGCCAGGGTGGCTACGGCAACAACAATCGCCAGGGCGGTTACGGCAATAACAACCGTCAGGGCGGTTACGGTAGCAACAACCGCCAGGGTGGCTACGGCAACAATAACCGCCAGGGTGGCTACGGCAACAACAACCAGCAAGGCGGTTACGGCAACAACAATAACCGCAAGAACAAATACAACAACCGTCCCCAGCAAGGCGGATACAACAATAAACGTAAAGGCCAAAGCCGTTACGACCAGGAAGACAATCCGTTCCCCGGAAAGGGCAAGAGCTTCACTCCGCGTCCCAAGCGCATCGAATACGAAATGCCTATACCCGATCCCAACGAACAAATCCGTCTGAACAAATTTATGGCCAATTCGGGCGTATGCTCGCGGCGCGAAGCCGACGAATACATCCAGCAGGGACTCGTCAAAGTCAATGGCAAGGTAGTCACCGAATTGGGTACCAAGATATGCCATAGCGACGTTGTCGAATACGACGACAAAGTAGTGGCACTCGAGAGCAAATGCTACATCTTGCTCAATAAGCCCAAAGACTGCGTCACCACCAGTGATGACCCCAACGGCCGCACCACGGTGATGGACATCATCAAGGGCGCCTGCACCGAACGCGTATACCCCGTAGGTCGTCTCGACCGCAACACCACCGGCGTTTTGCTGCTGACCAATGACGGCGACCTCGCCTCCAAGCTGACCCATCCCAAGTACGTCAAGAAGAAAATCTACCATGTCTGGACCGATAAAGATGTCAGCGAAGAAGACATGCAGCGTATAGCCGACGGTATCGAGCTGGAAGACGGCGAAATACATGCCGACGCCATCAGCTACGCCACCGAGACAGACCGCAACCAGATAGGCATCGAAATCCACTCGGGTCGCAACCGTATCGTGCGCCGTATCTTCGAGAGCCTCGGCTACCACGTCACCAAACTGGACCGCGTATACTTTGCCGGACTTACCAAGAAGAATCTGCCGCGCGGTCGCTGGCGCTATCTGACACAGCAGGAAGTCAACTTCCTGAAAATGGGCTCTTTTGAATAATGCTCCATAGAATAGAATAAACAATACACGACAATGAAACGAACAAAAATCGTCGACATCTTCAATCCCGAACTCCTTGACACCGACGTCTGTGTCAAAGGCTGGGTGCGCACCCGTCGCGGCAATAAGCACGTGCAATTTGTGGCGCTCAACGATGGCTCGACAATCAAGAACATACAGATAGTCTTTGATATGTCGGTGTTCACCGATGAACAATTGAAGCCTATCACTACCGGCGCCTCCCTATGTGTCACCGGACGCCTCGTAGCCTCCATGGGCAAAGGTCAGACCTGCGAAATTCAGGCGCAGACCCTCGAGGTGTACGGCACCGCCGACCCCGCCGAGTATCCCCTCCAGAAAAAAGGCCATTCGCTTGAATTCCTGCGCGAAATAGCCCACCTGCGTCCGCGTACCAACACCTTCGGTGCCATCCTGCGCGTGCGTTCGGTACTGGCCTACGCCATCCACCGCTTCTTCAACGAAAAAGGGTTCTTCTACCTCAACACCCCGCTGATTACCGAAAGCGACTGCGAAGGTGCCGGCGCTATGTTCCAGGTGACCACCCTCCCGTTGGAGAACCTGCCTCGTACCGAGGACGGCAAGGTGGACTACTCCAAAGACTTCTTCGGCAAAGCCGCCGCGCTCACCGTTTCCGGTCAGCTCGAAGGCGAATTGGGTGCCACGGCCTTAGGCGCTATTTACACCTTCGGCCCGACCTTCCGCGCCGAGAATTCAAACACCCCGCGCCACCTCTCCGAATTCTGGATGATAGAGCCCGAAATGGCATTCTATGACATCGAGGACAATATGGACCTGGCCGAGGAATTCATCAAGTACTGCATATCCTTTGCACTCGAAAAAGCCAAGGACGACATCGAGTTCCTGGCTCAGATGTACGACCCCGAACTGGTAGAACGTCTCCGCTTCGTAGTCAACAACAAATTTGTACGTCTGACATACACTGAGGGCGTCAAAATCCTTGAAGAGAGCGGACACAAATTCGAGTTCCCCGTATATTGGGGCGCCGACCTTCAGAGCGAGCACGAACGCTATCTGGTCGAGCAGCACTTCAAACGTCCGGTGATACTCACCGATTATCCCAAGGAAATCAAGGCCTTCTATATGAAGCAGAACGAAGACGGCCGCACCGTGCGTGCCATGGACGTCCTCTTCCCCAAGATTGGCGAAATCATCGGCGGCAGCGAGCGCGAAGCCGATTACGAGAAACTGCTGACTCGTATCAACGAATTGGGCATCCCCATGAAAGATATGTGGTGGTACCTGGATACGCGCAAATTCGGCACCGTGCCTCACTCCGGCTTCGGCCTCGGCTTCGAACGCCTCGTGCTGTTTGTCACCGGTATGGCCAACATCCGTGACGTCATCGCCTTCCCGCGCTATCCCGGCAACGCCAACTTCTGACGCAGCACCGAGCATAGACACATAAAGCCGAGAAACATCCCGAAGGAAGATAATCTTGCCCAAAGGATAGTTTTTCGGCTTTTTTTGTTTGTCCGGTTAAACTATTTGCGACTTAACCCATCAAAATACTAAAAGCCACCAATAACACTTTACACGGATGAAACGCTTAATAACACTCGTATCGGTCGTATTACTATCCACGACCCTTGTGTGCTCGATCGGCCAAAGCCGCGGGCGCAACAATAGCAGTACACGTCCTCCGACAACATCCGCACCGCAAAACCGTCCCGGCAGCATGGGCGGAAGCTCCTCGACAGGCAGTCGTACCGGCAACAGCTCACGTTCGAACAACGGCTACCGACCCGGCGGCAACAGTTCGCGACCTGACAACGGCTACCGACCCGGCGGCAACAACTCGCGACCCGACAACGGCTACCGACCCGGCGGCAACAACTCACGACCTGACAACGGCTATCGACCCGGCGGCAATACACCTCCGCCACCGCAGAGCCATCGTCCCGGCGGCTACCGTCCCGGTGGAAACTATACACGACCCACACCTCCGCCTCCACGCCACGACCGCTATTGCTACCACAATACGCCTCCATATCGTCCCTATATGCCGTACAACCGTCCTTGGCGTCGTCCTACACCTCCGCCATCGTGGCGCCCGTACTACGGATGTCCGACCTTCAACAGCATCCTCGGCGTAACCCTGGGCACGGCACTGAATTTGTCGCTTGACTACCTGTTCAACAGCGGATACAGCATCATGGGATACGGCAACAATCAAGTGTACCTCTCCAATGTCCCCATATACAACTACACTTGGCCGTCCGCAACGCTGTACTACGGCACGGGAGGAGGACTGCAAGGCAGCGAATTTGTATACTCCTCGCCCGGATATGACATCAGCCGCTACAATACCCTGTACTCCCAGCTTGTACGCCAGTACGGATCTCCCGTAAGCGTCCAGGACACCTATGGCGGAGTGACCGCCACCTGGTGGGGATACAACAACGGATACATCACGCTGTCATTCTTCAACGATACGGCTTATAACGGCACCTCACGCTATTATACCACCTTGAGTATCGGCAACTGAAGATAGCGCAATACAATAAGACCAACGCCCGCAACGGAACAAAAGATGCCGTTGCGGGCGTTGTTTGTATGTTCGGCGAAGTTCGGGGACGCTTGCCGTGCCGAAAGCGCGGGCGGCTAACGTCTGTAGCGAGCAAGGACGCCATCCTCGAAGATGAGGAATACGCCGTCGGGGTAGGTCCATCGTTCGACCATTCCGGCAGTCGAGGGCACCTTGATGTAATCGGTGGGCGCGCCCAAAGACAGACGACATTCGTCAGGGGTCATGCCAAGGCGAATCTTGCCATCGCATATCAGCTGCCATACGTCGTCCTCGATTCGCGGATATCGCGAGCGCGGATTGTCCAGGGCGAAAACTTTGTCGAAGTTGCGCGTGGCTGTGGCTCCGTCGCCCAGGGTCATATACACGGCTTGCAGTGTACCCGGCGCATCGTCCGGCTCGATGACGACAATCACCGGTAGCTCGGCCGTGCCTCCGCGGACATCGCGGACGGTGACGCCTACGTATCGACGTGGGGTGATGATGGCTCCGTCAGGCCATGTCATACGTCGCTGTGCAAGGATATACAGATGCTTCCCGATAAGACGGTGCGCCACGCTGTCGATGACGTCCGCATCGATGGTAAACGGTATCTCGATGCTCTGTCGCGACTTCCATGAGCGCTCGTCGATGCCTGTATGGTACGCCAGGCTGTCGCCGTGAGCGCCTACAAAAGTCAGGGTCATTTCGGGCTGCTCGGTAAGTGTCGGAGTGGGTGCGGCCGCGACAAGGCGCAGCGTATCACCCTGTGCCGGAGTGTGCCTGGTCCCGCTTCGGGCGTCTGTGGAGGCGTCCAGGATGATGCCTATGCGGCTGTCGGTGACTATAAGACGCTTGCCGGGAGTCCATTGCGATGGGGCGGCCGGACGTATATCTGCAAGATAGCGCTGCTCGGCGCTCATGGCGCTTGCGCGTTGGCGCTGCACGTCTTTGCTCGAGATCACGGGGGTGCTTTCTACGCCCGTGAAGCATCCGGACAAAGCCGCGGCCAAAGCCGGACATACGGCCAAAAGCAATGCCGGGCGCTTGGCTCGCCTAAGGATGTCCGATACGTGTCGCATCATTCGGAGTATATGGGCGTGCGCCCTATGTTTTTGAAAATGAAGCTGTAGATGTCTGTCCACTCGTCGATGACTTTGTTTACGGGCTTGCCGCCGCCGTGTCCGGCCTTGCTGTCGATGCGTATCAGCTTGGGCGCGTCACCTGTGTCGGCCTGCTGGAGCGTGGCAGCGTACTTAAAGGAGTGTGCCGGAACCACACGGTCGTCGTGGTCGGCGGTGGTGACAAGTATGGCAGGGTAGGGCGTACCGTCGTTGCGTATGGTGTGCAAGGGCGAGTATCCCAGAAGGTATCGTGCCATCTCCTCCGAATCGGCGCTGGTGCCGTAGTCGTGAGCCCAGTTC
>CAVEDT010000030.1:0-941 GCA_963614475.1 Roseburia faecis | reverse complement strand
TTCCAACCGATGGTGAAGAGGTGGTAGCGCATCATATCCATAACGCCTACACGCGGTATGGCCACGGCGTAAAGGTCGGGGCGGATATTGACGCACGCGCCCACGAGCAGACCTCCGTTGCTGCCGCCTTCAATGACGGTGAGTTTGGATGTTGTCCATCCATGGCTTTGCATGTACTCGGCAGCGGCGATGAAGTCATCGAAGACATTAAGCTTCTGCATCAGTGTTCCGGCAAGGTGCCACGGCTCGCCGTACTCGGCACCGCCGCGGAGGTTGACGGAGACGTAGATGCCGCCGTTTTCGAGCCATACAAGACGATTGGGGCTGAAGGTCGGGTTGAGCGTGATGTTGAAGCCTCCGTATCCGTAGAGGTACACGGGATTAGTGCCGTCGGCCTTGATGTCGCGGCGTCGCGTCACGAACATGGGCACGCGTGTGCCGTCCTTGCTTGTGATGAATACTTGCTCGGTGATGTAATCATCGGGGTTGAAGTCCGCAATTCGAGCGCTGAACAGCGGCGTGCTGTTGCCCGAGACGATGTCGTAGCTGTATCCGGCTGCCGGGTATACAAAGCTCGAGAAGCTGTAGAACACCTCGGTGTGCTTGCGCGAGGTGCTGAAAGATACCGTGCCGTAGGTCGGGAGCGTGATTTCGCGGATCTGTCGACCTTGGATGTCGTAGAGGTAGGCGTGGTTGGCCGCATCACGGTCGTAGGTCAGAATCATACGGTCTCGGCCTACGCAGTTGACAGACACAAGCGGAGTGCCGGCATCGGCCACTACGGTGCGCCAATTGCCCGTACCGAGATTGTCGAGGCTGACGGCAGCAATGCGGTAGTTGGGAGCATCGATACTTGTGTATAGGTACAATTCGTCGCCGATGACGCCGATGACTTCGACGTACTTGTCCTGCGAGGGATATATGGTAATCCAGGGGGCGTC
>CAVEDT010000029.1:0-10310 GCA_963614475.1 Roseburia faecis | reverse complement strand
GCATATATGTCGCGGGGTCGGTTTGTGTCGAGCTGATGGCCTGTGCGACGCAACGTATGGCCTCGGCTTCGCCTTGGGCTTGGAGAATCTTGGCCTGCGATTCGCCTTCGGCGCGTAGTATCTCGGCGCGTTTGACAGCTTCGGCGGCGTTGATACGTGATTCGCGCTCGCCTTCGGAGCGGAGTATCAGTGATTTCTTTTCGCCTTCGGCGTTCAGAATTTCGGCGCGACGGTTACGCTCGGCCTGCATCTGTTTCTCCATGGCTTCGCGTACGCTTTCGGGAGGAGTAATGTCTTGCAGCTCGACGCGGTTGACCTTGACGCCCCATTTATTGGTGGCTTCGTCGAGTATGGATTGCAGACGGCTGTTGATGGTGTCGCGGCTTGTAAGTGTCTCATCCAATTCGAGTTCGCCGATGACGTTGCGCAGCGAGGTCTGGGTGAGTTTCTCGATGGCGTTGGGCAGGTTGTCGATTTCGTATACCGATTTCTTGGGGTCGACAATCTGGAAGTATAGCAGTGCGTTGATTTCGGTGGTTACGTTGTCCTTGGTGATGACTTGCTGCGAGGGGAAGTCGTAGACTTGTTCGCGCAGGTCTATGGAGCTGGTGGCAGTCATTCGGACAATGGTGCGGCCGCCGTAAGCGCTTTCGACGCGGCGGGTGTATATCACCTTGGGTTTGTCTATGAAGGGCCAAATGATGTTAAGACCGGGAGGAAGGACGCTGTGGAAGCGGCCGAGGCGCTCGATGACGCGTGTTTCGGATTGAGGCACGACTTTTACGCCGGCGAGCACCACGATAATGGCGATAAGAATGGCAAGTGCCAAAAAGATGATTGATTCCATGTTCTTTTTGAGATGGTTAAGGGTGTGTAAATGTTTTTTTGGAGTTTTAGCTTTTTAGGAGGCTATGTCGGCGCGTCTGACGGTGAGGATGATGCTGTCATAGCGCACGACGCGTACGGGAGTGCCTGCATCTATGGGACTTCCGTCCTCGGATACGGCCTGCCAGCTATCACCGTCTATGCGCACTCTTCCGGGGTCGTCGACTCCGCCTATGCGTTCGGTTACGGTGCAGTTACGGCCTATCAGAGCGTCCATATTGCTGGGCTCGGGGCGGCGATGTCGCAGCAGCCCGTAGTGCTGGAGCAATGGTTTCCCGGCCACGAAGGTGGCGATGGTGCCTATGGCGGCCAGCAGCAGTTGCATTTGCAGCCCGCCGTCGCAGATGGCGCAGACCATTGCGGCCAGGCATCCGCCTACAAGGCATAGCGCGGCATAGGTCGTGGTCAGTAGTTCGATGATTACAAGTATGGCTGCGGCTATGAGCCATATCAGCCATGCGGATAGTATCGGTTCCATATCAGTTTGATATTAGAGTTTTTGGCGTAAGAGCAACTTCGGAGTGGGATTGTATTTTTTTTTTAGGCGTCTGCGATGTCGAGACTTTGCTCGTTGTGATTTGTCTTGTCAGGCTGCCGTCAGAATTGGTACGACACTCCGAGTGTTCCGCCCAAGCGTGCCGAGACTACACCTGGAATGATGTAGTAGCGACGACACAGAATATTATTGAGCATGACGTGGGCGCTGAGGCGCTCGTTGAATTTCCACGTTGCCGAGGCGCTTATGTCGTTGATATTGCCAAGGTTGATAATGTCCTTGTGGTAGAGGAAGCCCAAACCCAGGAATGATGCGCTGCCCACCTCGTAGGCGCGGCGCTTGGTGCGTAGGTTCCAGTCTACGGATAATGTCAGGGGCTCGAGCGGACGCAGGGTTATGCCGACATTGGTCTGCCAGCGTGCGCGGTCGCGCCACAGGTAGTATCCGCCGTCGTCGCCGTCTTCCGATTGGGTGGCACCTTCGATGGAGGCGTGAGCCGATAGCCATTTCAGAGCGTCCCAGGCCAGTGCGGCGCGGTAGTGTATTCCGGCTACCTTAGTCATTTCGTAGCAGTTGACGCCGTTGGCCATGGCGGGCATCAGCCAGTCGTTGGCGGTGGCTCCGCCGACTTCCAGGGCTATGGAGAATCCGCTGAACGGGCCCATATTAATGCCGGCATCCAAGGTGAAGGGTATCGAAGACATGTCATATCCGTATGCGCCGGACATATAGGGCGTGTAAGCGTAGAGATCTTCGAGTGTATTGAGCACCTTTCCGCCGCCGACACGTCCCCAAAGAGCTACACGCGAGGATATTTGCCAGTTGAGTCGTATGTCCGGCGCGGCGTAGAACTTCTTGGAAAATCCGCCGCGGCTCAGGTCGAGACGTATGCCGAATATTCCGGTGAACGAGCCGCTGCGCACTTCGGCCGAGGGGGTGAAGGTGTACAGGGCGTTGGTGTGGTAGTCGTAGTGTGCATATCCGAAGAGGGCTTCATCCGAAGCCTCGTCGTCAGCGGTATAGGCGTACAGGCCTGCGGCGGCCGGGCTGTGGTGCTGCCAGGTAGCGGCTGCACGCAGACGGAAAGACCACTTGCCGGTCGTGGCGGCTATATTGCCGTGGATGTTGTATAGTGCTTCGGTCATAGGGTCGTTGGGCAGAAGTACGCATGTGGATGCTCCGGTGTTGACTACGTCCTTGGTAAATCCGAAGTACCGTACCGAGGCTCCGGCGTCGGCGGCTACAGATCCGCGATGCGACCAATCGGCGGTGAAGTATGCGCGGTTGGCGTTTTGCTTGAAGGTATTTGCCGGACCGGACGCATATTCGGGCATCTGTGTGCTTCCGAAGATGTATCCGACGGATGCGGCAAGTGTATTGCGACGGTCGAGGCGGTGGAGAGCGTCGGCGCCTATGCGCAATTCTTGGTGCGAGTAGTCTGTCTTGGCGCGTTGGCCGCCATCGGCATCACGGTAGCCGTGGTATCTATTAGCCAAATAACTGACGAAAGCGCTGACGCGCGAGTCTCGTGTATTGATAAAGGTGTAGCCCAGGGATGCGGCGGCATTGGCTGTCGGCAGGTATCCCAAATTGGCGTATCCGCGGAAGGGGCTGACATATAATGTGTCGCCCCATGAAGCGGGCTCGAGCATGGTCAGCGAAGCGTCCAGTCGAGCCAAAGCCGAGTAGGGAGCGGCGGACAACCGCGGAGTGGTCACCTTGGGCGTCAGCGCTACCGGTGAGACACCCGAGGGGCGTACTGCTTGGCGATATTCGGGCTCGATTTGGCGTTCGACAACGATTTGGGTGGACATATTCTGAGCCGAGGCGGCGACGACGGAAATGGCGGCTGCCATCAAGGCGGCACGGCGCGGCTGTATGTGCTGTAAGAGGGTCATATATATTATATAATGTATGGACGTGTGTATGTTTGGATGTGCGGCATCGCTCGCAGTGGCTGTTGTGGCATTATTTGCCTCCGAGGCGCGAGTCTATGGCGTCAAAAATGTCGGCTTCGTCTCCGGTGTAGTTGGAGCGTACGGCGCGGAGGTATTCATCGGCTTCGAAGACCTTGCCTTTGGCGCGCATGGCGTCACTCAGGACGATAAACCCGCGAGCCAACCAATACTGGTGGGGTGTGCCCGAGGCGGTGAATGTTTCGGCGGTGGCGAGGGCCTCGTCGTTCATTTGATGGTCGAGGTAGTTCTGAGCCAGGTATACGGCGGCTTTGGCTCCGTAGATGTCGGATGCGTCTTTGGTCAGCTTGGACCACATCTGACGTGCTGTCTCGTCATTGCCTGCAAGGTGTTCGGCGAGACCCAGGGAGAATGCAGCCTCGGTCTTGTCTTGAGCGCCGAGTGTTGAGGACGACAATACGGACTGAGCGGCATCACGCAGTGCGGCGGCGTCGCCTTGGTCGCGAGCTATGCGCATCAGGCCCATGCGTGCGGCATTAGCGTTTTCGGGAGTGGAGGCGCGTTGGCTCAGCTTGGCCCATGCATCGCGTGCATTGCCTTGGCGCCCTTGCGCATAGTCGTATGCGGCCACGATGGCCAGGGCGTCTTCGGCTGCTTCGGCGTCGGGGTATTCGGCGACGATCGCGGATGCGTATTTGTAGGCATCGTCGGTGGCTTGACGCTCCGTGGCTTCGTCCATCAGATAGGCCAATGCGCGGTGGCGGTTATGCCCCTTGGGATAGTTTTTGAGATAGCGGCGCATGGCTGTAATTCCGCGTCCGTCAAGATATTGCTCCTCGGCGGCCTCGAAGGACAGACGGTCCGATTCGGCGGCTTCGAGACGCGGTGCGTTGTCTATTCCGGCAATGAACTGCTCGTAGCGATCCATCTCGCCGGCGTCGGCGGCGTAGCGTTTGAGTACTTCGGCGGCTTGGCGTGCTTCGGCGCTGGTGGGATATTCGCGGATGAGTCGTGCGTATGTCTTGGCTGCCTCGTCTTTCTGGTCTGCATCGGCGCGGATATTGGCCAGATACAGCAGTGCCTGACGGCCTTGTTGCGTGGCGGGATACTTGGCCGTGAGGTCGTTGAGCGTGCGTTCGGCGTTTTCGTTGTCACCGCTGAGTTGGTAGGCCTCGGCAGTCTCGAGCAGTGCCTCGGGCATCAGCGATGATGACGGGAAGTCCTTGCGCAGGCGCTGTAACAAGCGCAGACGTTCGGCTTGGTCGGAGGTGTAGGACGCGATGACGGCTTGCTGGAACAGCGGATAGTCGCCGGTGCGCGGCGCCATATCAAAGGCATGGGCGTAGGCTTTGCGCGCCTGTTCCCAATGCTTTTGGTAATAATGAGCATCGCCCAAACGGGTGTATGCATCGGCTACAATGTGCTTGGACATATTGCCATGACTCTCGATGGCGTTGCGGAAGGCGGTGGCAGCCAATCCGTAGTGTTTCAAGCCCAGTTCAGCATATCCGAGGTCGTAGTAGGCCAGGCGGGAGTTGACGTCATTACCCGAGGCGTCTTGGAGGTATGTCTTGAGGTTTTCGGCGGCATTGGCATACTGATTGTCAAGCAGGTATGCTTCGCCCAATGCCATGTGCGTTTCGTGAGCCACCTTGCTGTCGTATCGGGCCAACTCCTTGGCTTGTTCGAGACGCGCGATGGCATCTCCGCGGCGTCCGGCGCCGAGGTCGCGCAGCCCCAGAGCGTAGAGCACTTGTTGCTTGGCGGCGAGTACTTCGGCCGAAGGATTGGTCGTCCGGTTGATTGATGCTATGGCTGCATCGTAGTTGTGATCGGTGACGTATCCGGCGATGATGTATCGGCGGACAATGTCACTATGTGAGCTTTCGGGGAACAGTTCGAGGTACTCCTCGAAAGTCTTGACGGACGAGCCAAAAGGTACGCTGCCGCCGCGCGACAGTGCCACAGCGTAGTTGTAATAGGCGTTTTCGCGGGCCGAGTTATCGAAGGTCATGCGCGCGGCGTGGTCAAACGCCATTATGGCTGCGTCTGTATCATTTTGTTTCAGTAAAGCCTGTCCGATGTACAGATAGGCGTTTTGTCCCATGGCCGAGGGGCTGTCGCATACGCGGCGCAGGGTTTGTACGGCTTCGGCGTAGTCGCCGTTATTGTACTCGCTGACGCCGAGGATATACAGCGATGTGGGCTGCGGTTCGACGGTGGCATCGACGTATGCCCGTACGTAGGGCACGGCTTCGTCAAAGCGGTCAAGGTGGTAGAGGCTCTCGCCGGCTATTCGGTTGGCTTCGGCGGTGAATTCGGCGAGAGTGGCTGTGCTGCGGCTAAGCACTCGACGCGCTTCTTCCAGCGAGCGGCTGTAGTCTTCGCGCACAAAGAATATCTGAGCCAGATAGTAGGGTGTCATATCACCGGGGGCTACGGCTGTATTGGTCTGCGCAAATAGGTCGAGTGCCGTGTCATACTGTCGACGTGCGTATTCGATGTATGCAAGATAGAAAGTGGCGGCATCGCGGTATTCGGGCTTGTCGCGCAGGGACATCATCAGCGTCTGTGCGCTGTCGTAGTCGCCGAGTTTGAGGTAGCAATATGCGGTGCGATAGTCGTATTCGTCCTGCCTTTCGGGCGTGAGTGCGGAAGCGTCGACGCGTCGGTAAAGTTCGAGTGCTTTGGCGTAATTGTGCTCGAATTCGATGTCGGCGATGCACATCTTCACGTCTTGGCGCATCAGCGAGGCGGGATACGTATCGAGGAACTGCTCGAAGCGGGCGCGAGCTCGGCTGTCGCCGAGGCGATGCAGACACATGGCTTCGAGCCAAGCGGCTTGCTCGGTCACGTTGATGTCGGTCGAGGTGGGTGCGGCTTCCAAGGTGCGGCGTACCTCATCGAGTGCGGCATTGTAGCTGCCGGCATCATAGAGTGCGCGTGCTCGGTTGAGGGCTGCGGCTGTCGTCGGGATGGTCGTGCATGCGCCCACGCCCTGATGCGGAGCATCGGCGTAGTCCGGAACGGGTGCGGCTGCATAACTTTGGGCGGCGATGCCTATCGCCGCTAAAGCTGTCATTAGTAATATCTTGTTCATCGTTTGTGAAGTATCGTATGAGTACTCCGGCCGTTATCGCAAAGCTACGGCCATATTTGATGCAAATTTAGTCATTTATCTCCAAATCCTCAAATCATACGCGCACATAATGCACACATAATGCGCGCACGCGTGTCGAAAGGCCTTCACGGCGGTTGATGCCTCGACTATTGAGCCGTGCATATAAAGACAGCCGGGAGGCAAAATGCTTGCTTCCCGACTGTTTATGGGGTATATGCGTTGGCGCTTAGACGTTGAAGCGGAAGTGCATGATGTCGCCGTCTTGCACGACATATTCTTTGCCTTCGACGCCCATTTTTCCGGCATCGCGCACGGGGCCTTCGCCACCGAGGGTGACATAGTCGTCGTACTTGATGACTTCGGCGCGGATAAAACCTTTTTCGAAATCGGTGTGAATGATGCCGGCGGCCTGCGGAGCCTTGGTACCGCGACGGAAGGTCCAGGCCCGTACTTCGTCAGGGCCTGCGGTGAAGTATGTCTGCAAGTCAAGCAGTGCATAGGCGGCGCGTATCAAGCGTGCTACGCCGGACTCTTCAAGTCCTATTTCGGCGAGGAATTCCTTGCGCTCTTCGTAGGTGTCCAGTTCGGCGATTTCGCTCTCGGTCTGCGCTGCCACAACCATCAACGAGGCTCCCTCGTCCGCTATGGCTTGGCGTACGGCTTCGACATAGGCGTTGCCGGTGGCGGCACTGGCATCGTCAACGTTGCATACATACAGTACCGGCTTGTTTGTGAGCAGGAACAATTCGCGGCTATAGCGTATTTCGTCGGGCGTATCCAGCTTGACCGAGCGTGCCGGACGTCCGGCATCCAGGGCCTCTTTGTAGCGGCGCAGCACCTCGTATTGCATCTTGGCGATTTTATCACCGCCTGTCTGTGCAGCTTTTTGGGTCTTGGATATTCGGGACTCGATGGTTTCGAGGTCTTTGAGCTGGAGCTCGTAGTCGATGATTTCTTTATCGCGCACGGGATCAACGCTGCCGTCTACATGGGTGACGTTGTCATCGTCGAAGCAGCGTAATACGTGTAATATGGCGTCTGTTTCGCGGATATTGGCGAGGAATTTGTTGCCGAGACCCTCGCCGCGGCTGGCGCCTTTTACCAGACCGGCGATGTCCACGATTTCGACGGTGGCGGGTACTACCGAGCGAGGATTGCACATTTCCACCAGGCGTGTCAGACGTTCGTCCGGGACGGTGATGACGCCCACGTTGGGCTCGATGGTGCAGAAAGGAAAGTTGGCTGACTGAGCCTTGGTGTTGCTCAGGCAGTTGAAAAGTGTGGACTTGCCGACGTTGGGCAGTCCCACGATGCCGCATTTTAGTGCCATATAATGTTTTGTGTTAGATGCCTATATGGACGGAGTGTCGCGGTGATAGGCATGGGCTGTTCTGTCTTTTTTCGGAGTGCAAAGGTACAAACATTCTGCCGTAATTGCAATTCGAAAGAAAATGCGCTGTCCTATCGGCTCTTAACGCCTACCGCGAAGCACGTGTCCGTCGCCGCTGTATGCGCACACGGATGTGCGTCGCGTGCGTCCCGGCAATCTGCTATATTGCCGGAGGTGTCACTGCTATATCATGCGATATGTACAGGTTGAGTCTCTTTCTCGCTTTCGACGTTTATCCATTTTTAAGGTATTCCTGCTTGCGGAGATACCAGCGTTCGTACTCTATCGGATAAGACTTCACGGCTTTTTTATAATCCTTGTAGAGCGAATCCGTGTCAATACCATATCGATTTATCAGATGAGGAAAACGCACCATCTGAAACGGGCTGTTAAACAACTTGTACGGGCCTGTATATATATACGGAATAAAGCCGTCTATATAGTTGTATGGTATGCTGACATGCCTGCCCAAATCAGTAGAAGGCCCATGTGTGTAATCTACCGGTTTGATGAATATGCCTATAGAATCTTTTCCTATAATGCAGCATAATCTGTTGCGCCATTGCGTGGTGTGCCCTTTTTCATACTTTCTGGGGACGATTCTTCCGAAGTCTTTTCCCGAATACGTATTTGTGTCCGATAAAGACTCACACAACTCTGAATCTGTAAGTGGTCGGCGATTACTATCCACAAAATAGTCGGAATTGTCTTCGAATAGCACCAATGTATCACCACTCATTGCCCAAACGTTTTCATAAACATAGTTAGTATCCTCAACAGATGACCGTTTACATATATACGAGCCGTCCTTTTTAAGGACTAAAAGCCCCACTGTTGTAACACATCCGACTCCGTTAAAAACGTTCGAATATAAATTAAAGGCAGCATAACCGGTCGAACGTATAATCGAATCCAATTTCGTCTTTCCGGACATCGGTGTTGTCTCAATGTTTGATGCGCCGAATATAGACAACATCGGCAATAAAAATGCAAGGAACAGCATTATATGCTTATTTCTCATATATCTAATAAGTTATGGTCTAAAAACCTTTCCGTTGCGAGTTCTAACGACCCTATTGAACGTTTTAGCGTTTTAGCTTTTTCGTTTATTCCGGAATAATCAGAGGGCATAATGTCCCCTATGCCGCTTTGTATTAGTCCCATTTTTACATATTGCGAAGTTATTACTATGCACGGTTGTCCCAAATTGCTATAGGATTATTCTTCATCACCATTAAAGAATCTAATCTTGTACCCATTTTGTGTACGAATGATCTTCCCCTCATCAGGATCGTATGCCCCACGAATAAAAATATCTTTGAGATATCTTAGAACAATAACACTCCCATTCTTTTTCATTTTAATATTTGGAAGTGTTCCACGAAAAAAAACAGTTTTAGTTCCTATCTCGCAAAAAAACTTTGGCGTATTGTAATACAAGGCGATATTTTCAGTCTCTTCGCATTCAATAGACCAGACGGCTCCGACCAAATTCGCAGTAGTATCACGCGCATATGCAGATTTGTTTGAATAAACCATCCATGAAAAAGGCTGATCGATGTGGTGCGCTTCAAGCGCAGGAATAGCCTTATGCAACAGTAGATCATACATCGTAGAATCTACTGTAGCCTCATGGATTTGGTATGTCTCATACTTAGACTTGGAGGAACGCTTTGCCGTAGCCGACAAGCCCAGCATTAGTATTATTACGGTTATATACACATAATATAATCGGTTATTTCGGCAATTTCCCATATTTGTCAATAGCTTCTTGTGTCGGTGGCCTGTTCGTTGGTGAATACTCATAATATGTAGGGGTTATATTTGAATTAGCGTCATTTTCAAAGAATAATATTTTGTGCTTGATGTGATACCCTAATATGCACTCTAAGGCGTCTGCAACAATATAATCGCCATCCCAATCACTTGGCTCCGGAGAATTAAAGTGATTATGTATCCACTCTCTTATATGATATCTACGTCTGAGCTTTCGATTGAACCATAACACGCCGGCTCTTTCGGTCCCGACTTCATTCGATGTCGTTATGTAGTTTGCGGTGTATCTACCTTTTCCGACAAGTATGCGTACCCATTCCACGTTGGTGTGGGATGCAAGAAACTCGTGTATGATCCTGCCGTTCTTATCGTCCCTGACTTTCATGGCATTGTACCATGATGACCCCTCGCCTTGAAATTTATCGACGGATTGGATGGTTCCGTATTTCATTTCCGGGGATTCGTCAATGATGCCATTGTCATTCTTTACTTGTACGACATCTTTTTCGTTGTCTTTCTTCTGATAAAGCAAATGCCCTTGACTGTCGTACACATACACATCATTGCCTGTCGGGTCTACATAAACGATAGGGTTGCACATACAAAACGCATAAGGCGAAAATGACGGGTAATTCTCGGCGTGTTTGTCCATCGAATTAAACCGGGTTTGAGAGGGGACGCACATGCGGGCGCCGTAGATGTACTCGCGAAGGCCGTCGCGGCGGA
>CAVEDT010000028.1:0-10489 GCA_963614475.1 Roseburia faecis | reverse complement strand
GTATATAGTACATTCCCTTGTCAACCATCTTTGAGTCAATATGGGCAAGGAGCGCATCCGGGTCACGAAGAGCGATATTACGCCTATCTTCCAAATCGACCTTTATTATATGGTCCTCCGCAACCCCCTGTCCCCTAAGGTAATCATCAAAAAGGTGAAACATTAGATACGATTTTCCGGAACGCCTTAGTCCGGTAACAATCTTGATAAGCCCGTTATGTCGGCCGTCAATGAGCTGTTTTAGGTAGTAGTCACGTTTAATAATCATCGTTTGTCCGGTCGATTAAGTTTATTCCAAAAAACCGGCCGTTTGGCCAACTTTTTGGAGTACAAATTTAAGCATTAAATCTTGAACCATACTCCTTCTACTCCAAAAAACCGGTCATTTGACCGCTTTTTTGGAATAGAGGCAGCGTCTTGCCGCACTTTGCCGCGCAATTTTGGCAGTAATGTCGGAGGCTTATCGTATCTTTGTGCCCGTAAACGAGGATACCGCCCCGACAAAAAGCATCGTGCCTCAAAACCAACAAAAAACAAGACCCCGCCGTCATGGCCAAACAACGTAACCCAAGCTTCGAAATATTGCGCGTAGTGGCGATGTTACTCATCGTCGTCTGGCACTTCCTGATGCACGGCGTCGGGCACAAACCCGTGGGCGTGAGCGCCGATGCCGCCTCGCTATTCAACCTCTGCTCCATGGAATTGGCCGGATGCCTCTCCAAGGTCTCCACCAACTGCTACATACTCATCACCGGATACTTCCTGATCAATTCGACCAAGCCCAAATGGCCTAAGATTCCAAAGACCTGGGCGCCGATATTTTTCTACTCGATAGTCATCTTCGCGCTCTTCTTCGCTTTTTCGGACCGGGCACTCGGGTGGACCGACTTCGGCAAGTCGCTGATGCCGCTGTACTTCGACCGCTACTGGTTTGCAACGCGTTACGTGGCATTGGTAGCACTCGCGCCATTCCTGGCCACTCTGGCACAGACACTGACGCGACGCCTGTACATCATACTGTTGGCGGTCATGGCCGTCATCAACTTCGACTTTCTGCTGGGCAACGACCTCAGCGGCAACAACTCGTTGCTGTGGTTTGTCTTCCTATTTTTTGTCGGCGGATACATTCGTCTACACTTCGACCACGACGGGCCCAACCATTTCGGCAAAGCCTACTTCGCAGCCGCAGCCGCATTGGCCGCCATATTCCTGGGCCGAATCTTTTGGCATTACTCGATATGGACAGCGCCGATGATGGTCGATTACCACGACAACAACGGCATACTCTTCGGCGTGGCGCTACTGCTATTTCTCTGGACAGCAAGGCTCAAAGCACCGAATACAGCCTTTGTCCGCGCCATGGTACGCATCGCGCCTCTCACCTTCGGCGTCTACCTGATACACGACAATGTATACGTGCGCCACGCCCTGTGGAACGGCTGGATAGACGTGCACGGCGCGATACATTCATGGTGGTTTGTGCCGATTTTCGTGACCTCCACGGTTGCCATATTCATCGCCTGCATTGCCATCGATGCCGTACGCGACCGCATCTTCGGCCTGCTGCGCATCAACGACCGCATCGACGCCCTCTCCGACCGCGTCTCCGCCCTCTCGGCTCGCGCCGCCACACTTCCGGCAGCCATTGCCCGACGCCTATACCGGCGAAAACAATCCGAGGAGTCCGACACAAGCATCTGACAGTCAAATCCGTCGTACCCGACCTTGAGGCGGCAGTGCCACAAGTGCCACATGGCCGTACACCGCGAGCTGGGCAAGAATGACTATCGACAGCGCAAGGAGCGCGAGCGTGAGCAGCTTAAGCAGTTCTACGCGGATATGTTCGGCGAAACAGACGAGCCATAGGGGGGGGGGACGTTTTTTTTAACGGGGGGGTACCCCGCGAAACCTCACCCCCCCCTCTTTTTTTATGCGTGAGGAGATTTTGAAAATCGGGGAAATGAATAACTAACAGACTATGAGGGCGACAAAGAGTATACAGGACGCAATAACGAAGTGCCTACGGCGTGCAGGGCGCTATGCACCGGGGATGCAGTACCAGATAGCGGCGCTGGCATCGGCGATGCACACGCTGGCGCTGGCAAATGCCGAGTGCGACAAGTTAGACGGTGCGACCATCGAGAACGCAACCAAAGAAGGCAAACGCACGGTGATACATCCGGCCATCAAGGCCAGACAGATAGCCGAGGCGAGTATTACGCAACAGGCGAAGAATTTAGGCTTGACGATGGACGCGCTGCTGTCTGAGGTGGAGAACGACCCGCTTGTGGAGTTGACCAAAGAGTTAAAAGGCGAGAGCGGAGAAGTAGTAAGGCCTGACTGATATGACCGAGACCGACCGAGAGCGGATGCGAGCGGCCAAGGCTGCGGCGGTGGAGCGACTGGCGCGAGAGGACGTCAGCCGCTACCGTCTTGCGGCGGTGGATGAGCGGCTGCATCGGTATGTGTCGGATGTGCAGGGCGACCCTGACGGTCATTGTGTGTGGGACGTGTTGGCCGTGCTGCGCTTCCTCGGTCACTGTCAGCGCTACGGGATAGACATCGGGGAGGTGCGGCGCTTTGCGCGGTTCTATGAGAGCCTGTATTTCCCCGGCAAGACAGGGCCTACGCGCTACCGACTGACGGCGGTGCAGTACTTCCAGTTTGCGGCGATATACGGCTTCCGCGAGGGTGGCCGCAGGGTTACGCGCGAGGCATGTTTGTTCGTGCCGCGTAAGTACTCCAAGACCACGAGCACGGCCGCGATAGCCGCGTATGACCTGCTGTATGGTGACGCCAACGCCGAGGCCTATACCGGTGCCAATAGTGCCGACCAAGCCAAGAAATGCTTTGACGTGCTGCGCGGTATCGTTCGGCGTCTTGATCCGCACGGGCGGCGGTATGTAGTCAACGAGCAAGCCATCAAGAGCCTACGCGCCGACCGCACGGCCATAGCGCAGTGCCTGACGGCCAACGCGCGAACAAAAGACGGTCTGAGTGCTTCGACCGTGATAATGGACGAGTTTAGCCAAGCGCGCGACAATACGCTGCTGTCGGTGCAGACAACGTCTATGGGCATACGGCGCGAGCCGCTGACGGTGATAATTACGACCGCTTCGGACGTTATAGACGGGCCGTTTGCGGCGATGCTCAAAGGCTACAAGGCCATGCTGACGGGCGATGTCGAGGACGATCCCGGA
The DNA here is from genome assembly GCA_963614475.1 of Roseburia faecis. Taxonomy (GTDB): domain Bacteria; phylum Bacteroidota; class Bacteroidia; order Bacteroidales; family Muribaculaceae; genus CAG-873. The sequence continues at coordinate 7,289 of CAVEDT010000028.1, read as the reverse complement.
GTATTTGCGCATCTGTTCGAGCCGGACGCCGACGATGCCGAGGACGATGTGCGCACGTGGCGCAAGGTGCAGCCGCACATGGGCGTCACCGTCACCGAGGACTTCTACCGCAACGAGTACGCTGCGGCCAAGCGCAACGGGGCCGAGGCGATGCTGGCGTTTCGTACCAAGTTGCTCAATACTTTCGCGGTCAACGATAGGCGCGCATGGATAGGCGATGAGGCCGTCTCCGAGGTAATGCAGCCCGTAGACCTGACGCCACCGGGCGGCCGTAAGCTCGATGCGATGGTGGCCATCGACCTTAGTGTGCGCAACGACTTCAGCGCCGTGACAGCCGGCGTGTACGACCCTACGGCCAAGGGGTATCGCTTCCACACGGCGTACTTTTTCCCCGAGGGCGCACTGGCCGGACATCCCAACGAGCGGCAGTATCGGGCATGGGCTGCGCAGGGGTATTTGCGGCTGATGTCGGGTCCGGTGATAGATTACCGCGGTATAGTCGATTATATTAACTACCTATCAACGTGTGTGCGCATACGCGCCATCGGGTATGACGCCTATGACAGCCTCGAGGTGGTCAATATGCTGCGCAACAGCGGGGGCGAAGGAATAGTCAGGCCTGTCAAGCAGAATAACGCCAATTTCACGGCGCCCGTGTCGGCGCTGGAGCACGCGGTGTATACCGGGCATGTCGTGATAGACGACAACCCGATAACCCGGTGGTGCTTTGCTAATGCCGTACTCGACACGGACGTGATGAACAATACCAAGCCCGTCAAGCGTAGCGAGTACCAGAAGATAGACGGCGTAATTACGATGCTGATGTCGCTGCGGCTGTTTTTGGACGCACGCAGGTAGGATTAAGAAAGCGCCCCGGCATCGTGTGGGGATGTCCGGGGCGCAGTGGCTGTGTGGAGGGGATGTAAAACTAAGACAGCGAAAGATTAGCCAAGTCTTTTGCTAATTTGTGGATACCGTCTTCGATACGTTTTATCTGGGCGTCCGAGATGGGTGTTTCGCCTTTCTTATACTGGCGCATAAGTCCGGGGTTAATGCCGAGGTAGCGGCCAAGGGCGGAGACGTTGAAGATGTTGTAATACTCGAAAAGCGAGGATATATCAAAATTAAACTCGACTTTGCTGTCAAGTTCGGCGGGGATTTTGTCCCCGTCTTCAATATAGCCGGCGCGTATTTCTTCGATGCTATTGTAGAAGTCGGCTTTTGCTTCGGCTACGGTGTCGCCCGTGCCTATGAGCGTCACCATTTCGCCGTCCGTATTATAGGCGATATATGTTCCGTCTGACTGTTTTTCGATGCGTACTTTCATGTGTGTATTGTCTATGAGCAAATTTTCTGTCAGTGAAAAGAGGGGGCGGGGCAGCCGCCCCCTCGGTGTGAGTTAGAAGCCTATTTGTCTTTTCAGGCATTTCAGCAGCCCCTTTCGGACTTCCTGAGACCAGTGTCTTTCGACCTGTATTGTCTTACCTGTTTTGGGGTTTTTGTATTCGTCGTGGCGGCTTCCGTGGCGGACGAGTACGAACCCGTGTTCCTTTGCGATTTTGATTAATTCATTCCATGTCATATTTGTTATGTCTTAGTTTTACACGGGCAAAGGTATAACAAATTCGTTATATGGCAAAATCGTAATAGTTAAACTTTGTTAAACTTTGCGGAAAATGGCTGAAAAGGGGCAAAAAGTGACGGCACTTTCGGCGTAACGGTCGGGTATGTAGAGGGGCATGATTAGCGCCCCGAACATATGAGAGAAAGGAGCAAGAACAATATACGAGAGACGGGCGGCGTGATGGGCGGGCTGCGGCGTGTCGTAGGCAAGTATTTCCAAAACGGAAATAGTCGGCGCACACGGCGACAGCGGCGCGAGGTGACCATCGACCGCAGTCTGCTGGTGAGCGAGACTGCGGCGCATGACGTGGCCGTCAACAGCGTAGCGGACGCTATGAGCATCGCGGTAGTCAACCGCTGTGTGCAGTTGGTAAGCGGTGCGGTGTCGTCGCTGCCGTTGCGACTGCTGGCGTGCGGGGCCGACGGGGTATTTGCGCCCGTGCCCGAAGGTGACGCCAATAACATCCAGTACCTTTTGGCGGTGCAGCCCAACGACCGCGACAGCGCCGTGGAGTTCTGGGCGCGAGCCGTGCAGCAAATGCTGCTGTTAGGCAATGCCTATATCATACCGCGATACTTCGAGAGTGCGCCGTATGCGCTCAAGGAGTTGCGGCTTGTGGGCGCCGATGCGTCCGTGGTGTATGACCGCTTTGCCGAGACGTACACCGTCACCGACACCGTGCAAGGTCTGTCGGGTAGATATGCCGAGGGCGATATAGTGCGTCTGAGCTGTCCGAGTTATGACGGGACGCCCGTGGGTGTGGGCTTGATCGTGGCTGCCAATAACGCGCTGCGGACTGTGGCCACTGCCGACCGCGAGATGCTGCGGCGCTTTGCCAACGGCTGTATGCCGACGGGCTTTATAACCAATCCCCGAACAGTCGAGGGTTACGGCGAAATGCAGGACGAGGAGCTTGACCGTCTGGCCGGGGCGCTGCGATACAGCATGCGACACGGTGATTACCTCAATGTGCTGTACGGCAATGCCGAGTTCCACGGCATACAGATGACGGCGCAGGACGCCCAATTTGTGCAAAATCGTCAATGGGCGTTGCGCGACATCTGTCGCTTTTTCGGGGTGCATCCGTCCTATGTGATGGACGAGACTTCGAGCAACTACAAGAGCGCCGAGATGGCCAATGTGGCGTTTTTGAGCAATACGCTCAATCCGCTGTTGCGGAAGATCGAGGCCGAGCTGCAGCGCAAGCTACTGAGCCGAGGAGAGTGCGCAAGGCGCCGCATATCCTTCGACCGGTCACAGCTGTACGCGTGCGACCTGGACAGCAAGGCGCGTTACATGTCCGCGTTGTTAGGCGCCGGAGTGGCCACCGTCAACGAGCTGCGCCGAGCCGACGGGCGCCACCCCGTCGAGGGTGGCGATACCCCGCTGGTGAGCGCCAATCTCAGGCCGGTCAGTGAGAGTGATGAGAATAATGGGAACAATAAGAACAATGGGAACAATGAAGAATAATATGACCAAGAGAGAGTATATTACGCGAGAGCTGCGTGCGTCCGAGGACGCCGACAGTCGCCGTATCGAAGGGTATGCCATAGTGTTTGACACGCCCTCGGCGCTTATGGGTGTCGAGAGCCTCAAGCCCGTATACGAAATGATAGCGCCCGAGGCCGTGACCCGTGAAATGCTTTGAGCGCGCCAACGACAGCAAGCCGTATCTGACAGGCGAATTTGTCATCACCAAGTGCGACCACACCATGCCCGCCAATGATGACGTGACCTACAGCCTCGACCTCGAAAACTCCGGCGCAGTGACCTTTGACGGCACCGGCCTCACTAACACCACCACAACCGGCGCGTAAATGGAGACGACAATCAAGATAGACGGTGTCGAGTACCCCGTGCGCCAGACGATGGCAGCGCTCGTGGACTTTCGCGAGGCTACGGGCAAAGAAGCCTACGAGATTACGGGGCTGTCCGATGCGTGCCGTATGCTGTACTACCAGGTACGCGCTACGGCCGAAGCGGACGGCCGCGCCTTTGATATGGACTTCCGTACCTTTGCCCTGCGCGTGACGCCCGAGGACATACAGCGCTGGGGCGAGGCCGTCAATGCCGAGAATGCCAAAGGCACAAAAAAAAGACGACGGTGAAAAAATAGACATCTTGCGTTTGCAAGCCTACGCGTTGACCGCCCTCGGGATGCCGCTCGATACATTCAAGCGGCTAAGCCCGAGGGCGTTCGAGCTTTGTATGGAGGAGGACGCGCGGCGCCGACACGCGGAGGATTTGGAGCGCTGGAACCGGTTGCGGACGGCGTGCGCGATACTGATACAGCCGCACACGAAAAAGCGCGTAACTCCGCGGATGCTGATACCGTTGGAGGAGATAGACGCGCCCGAGTGTCGCAGGCCTAAGCGCGAATGGACGCCATCGACACGCGAGCGAGTGGAGGAATTAATGAATAGGAAATAAAGGACAGTGGGCAAGATATGCGTATAAGTAATTTGGAGAGAGCGACGATGCGTTTTTCGCGGCATAGGCACAGCGACGGCGGCATCGTAATATATGCCGAGTTTCTATCGCCGCATGATGCGAGTAGCTGGTATCCGGTGCGGAATTTCGGCGACAATCAAAGCGAGGCTAATTATTTTCTGCGACATGCCGCCGAGTTGCGGGAACAGCGACTAAGGCTGCTTGTGGAGACCTATGACCCCGAAGTGGTAGTCGTCAACAGCGACCGCAAAATCGGGGAGTTTAAAAAGGTCAGACGAAAGGAGGTTGCGGAGTTGGCTGACGGACAGCCTTAATCGCCGACAAAGTCTCCGCTATGGTCACCATAGAACTTTACTTTGCTAAGTCCAACTACAATTAGTATGAATAGTAAAGATATAAAAGGATGCTCCGGTATAAACCCGAGCAGGCCTACAAAGAACTTCCACAGGGCGGATAAGAAGCCGCTAACGGATACTGTTTCAGCTAAAAGTAACATGACGCGCTTTTATTAGTTCGCGACAAATATAACAAATAAAATGATACAAAGTGGCGCATATAAGAGCAAAAAGGAAATTTTGACCAATAAATACGACATATAGACCAATAATAATATGGCAAAGAATATCACGATAAGCCTAAACACGGCATTTAACGGCAGCGGCATTAAGTCGGCTATATATAGCATGGGCGAGATGCAGAAGGTGACGCAAAACGTACAGCAGTCGCTTGAGGGGGCAAAGTCCAAATGAGAACAGATGGCCACAACCCTAAGCGCATCTATAGTCTCGATAGAGAAATTGAATGGTATAGTCCAGTCGATGGCATCGGCGTATTCCAATGCCGAGTTGAATGCTACGCGTTTGGAGACTATTATGCGACAGCGTATGAAGTCAACAGACGCCGAAATATCGTCTATTAAGAAGCTGACGAGTGCGCAGGCCGAACTCGGCGTTATCTCGGCAGGCGTACAGCGTGCCGGGGCGCAACAGTTGGCCACATTCCTTTATCAAAAATCGTCGCTGGAGGTACTTATTCCGGCGATGAATAACCTTGTAGCACAGCAGCGCGGATATAACGCGGAAGCCGGGGACGCCGTGACCGTAGCCAACCTCATGGGCAAGGCGATGATGGGACAGACTTCGGCGTTGCGGCGCGTAGGTATCACCTTTAACGAAGCACAAGAGGCAGCCATCAAGAACGGCAACGAGCAGGAGCGCGCCGCGATGCTGGCGCAGATCATTACTGACAATGTCGGCGAGATGAACAAAGCGCTGGCGCAGACGGACGCCGGAAAGCAAAAACAACTGGCGAACGAGATGGGAGCGCTGAGGGCAAAGATAGGATCGCTGGTGTCGAGCGTAGCGCCGTACCTCAATGTCGGGGCATCGATAGCCAATATGGCTATGGGCTTTATGTCGCTACGCAATGTCGTTGTGGCATTTTCGAGCAAAATAAGTTCTGTCTATATGGTACTTGACAAGTTCATACTTAAAGGTGTCCAAGCAGGGACACGTGTAAAATGGCTGGGTAATGCGTTTAAGCTTTTCGGCATCGGGGCCAATACGGCATCACGCGGTGTCCGTGCTGTCGGTGTTGCACTGCGCGGCGTCCTTGCGGCCTCGGGTGTGGGGCTGGTGCTATGGGGTATTTCGGCGGCATTTGAGGCGCTGACGGGCAAGGCAGACGAAGCGGCCGAGAAGCAGCGCGAAGCGGCCGAGGAAGCGGCACGAGTGCGTAAGGAATACGAGGCATGGAAGAAGTCGCTGACGGATGTCTCGCAGGCCACGGGCGAGTATGCGGCCAAGGAGCTGTCCGCCGTCGAGCAGCTCTACAAGAAGGCCACCGACCTTGCAGGGACATACAAAGAGCGCCACCAAGCAGCCCGACAGCTGATAAACGATTACCCGACATACTTAGGGCAATTGTCCGAGGAGGCCATCATGACGGGCAAGGCAGCGGGCGAGTATAAGCGCCTTTGCGATAATATCGAACAAGCGGCAGAAGCACGCGCTATGCAGAAGAAAATCGGATGCGCCTGCCGTATGACCAACTCATCGACGAGCATGACATGCAGTGGATACACGTATCTTACGGACCGCGACACCGCGCGATAATCTCTGCCGCCTCCGGCTCAACCTTGATACTATACAGCCGATGCGTCTTCGCGCGGTTGTATTCAATGCGCCCCTCCGCCATCGCACTGCGAAGTCCGCACATATCTACCATATTGATACCGCATAGCATGAACGAAAGCAGCCACATGTCACGATGCCGCACCTGCCAATTCTCCACCGGATAAGCCATAAACTCCCGCAGCCGCTCCACCGACAGCGACCGCTTAGGCGTCGCCACCGGCCGTATCTTGAAACACCTGAACGGACGTGAGGGCGATTTTTAGACACGCGATGCCGTCGGCGCGTAGCCGTCGACAATCAAGATAAAAAGTAAAAGAAGCCATAATTAAAAACTGCCACAATCGCGCACAAAAAAACGATAGGCATTTCAATGTCGCCGATTTCGGCTTTAATATTTTTTCACCACACAGACGCGCATCGGATATGGTGCAGAACGCGTCAGATTTGTGCACAACTTGTGTTTTTTAATGGCATTAGCCCGAAAATAGCTCCGACGCCATTTTTTCACTTGTAAACATTTGTCTTCCAATCTCTTACAAATGGAGCGGTAGACGGGGTTCGAACCCGCGACCCTCAGCTTGGGAAGCTGATGCTCTACCAACTGAGCTACTACCGCGTATGGTTGGTGTCGCAAAGTTAGACATTTTTTTCGATACGGCCAACGGCGAGACGCTGGATTTGGCGCATAAACGCGACTATCATTTGATTGTCAAGATATTGGCCGAATAAGCACTTCGGGCGTTGCCCTGTCGCACGCCTATTCAGTGCCGGCTGTACACCGCGATTTCAAGACATTGCTGACAGTCAACCAAAATCAGGAAAAGTCCTTGTACACCTCAAAAACAGGTGCACTACAGCGTCAAAAGCAGTATCGGATACGGCATACCGTTTTGCCGTTTTCAGTCCGGTGGCCCCGTGCACTACAGCGTCAAATGCAATATCGGATACGGAAGCCCGGCAGCATCCTCGGGACTGCGGCCTACGACCCCGAATCCGTGCGAAATATAGGGGCACTTGCAAAAACCTGTGTGGGGAAAGCATGAAATAACAGAAAAACTTCGTAACTTGCGGTTATTAAT
>CAVEDT010000027.1:6926-10756 GCA_963614475.1 Roseburia faecis | reverse complement strand
TTGCCGAGTACGGCCATACGGTTGCGTTCATTGTCGGGGTCGCGTCCGTAGTACAGGGTGTTGTATCCCACGCCTTCTTCTTCGGCGCGTTTGGCGGCGTTACGTGCCTTCTTGAGGTCTACGAGGGCCTGGAGGTTGAAGTCGAGGTAGTTGTCGCGCGGCCATACAATCTGGCGGTCGGAGGGCGAGTCGTTGTTGTAGTGTCCGTGGGGGGTCAGTTGCAACGGTATTTCGTACTCGTAGTAGTTGTTCTTGACGTCTGTGCCCAGGCGCAGGAATACGGACAGTTGGCCGCTTTGGAGTTGGGTGGCGTTGTTGATGAGTGCTTCGGCGTGTGTCCACATTTGCAGGCGGCGGTAGTTGCGCAGGTCGAGCATGGTGTTGCGGTATACTCCGCGTGCGTCGCCGGCATCGAGGTCGGTGACTTTGAGCATCATTGCTTGCTCGTTGAGCTGTGTAATCTGGCTTTGTCCGGGGTCGACGATACGTGTCACGCCGGGGGGCAGGACGTAGTTGACGGGTTCGCGCGAGGCGTTTTCCTCGATATTGACCACGGAGATGTCCAGCTGTCCTTGGGCGGGTGTATCGCCGCGCTTATTGAGGTTGAAGTTGTATCCGCGCCACTCGCCGCGTACCAGTTCGAGGGTGGCGAAACGCAGGTGGGTGGGGCGCTTGAACCCGGTCATGAATATACGGGCAAAGCGTATGGTGGAGAAGTCGGTGATGCTGCCCACGACTTTCTCGTAGTCGGCCAAGGGTATCTTGAACTGATACCACTCGGTTTCGTAGTCTTTGCCGTCTCGGCCGCGCACCATGGATGTCTGCTTGTCGGTGATGTAGTTTTGGCCCACGACAAGGTCTTGCGGACGTATGGATACGCGATACTGGAAGTAGCGCTCGTATTCGTTGAGTGTATTGTCTTGGTTGATGTCCTCGACGTCGGGGACCGAGCGTGATGACTGGTAGCGTGGGTCGTCGGCATCTTCGGGCGACAGGGAGTTGCCTTCGACGCCGTTGTAGCGTTTGTATCGTTCGAGTACGCCCAGGCGCTGTTGGTCGTAGTCGTCGCCGAGGTAGAAGTGATAGTTGTCGCCCGCGGGGTCGTTCAGGGGCGAGAATTTGTCTTCGGTCATGGCGTCGGCGGTGGCGGCGCTGATGCGAGTGCGCAGGCGTTGGATGTAGTCGCTGTAGGTGCCGAAGGCATACTCGTCTTCGTTGGACAGTCCGTCGAGGCCGACGTCTTGGCGGCGGCGTGCATCGTTGGAGGTGTCAAAGGCGTAGGTCAACGAGTTTTGGCGCGACACGCGACCCCATACGGTTTCGGCCATATATTGGTCGCTGCCGTCGGCCGGTACGCCGTTTTCGTAGCTCTTGAGACCGTCTTTGAGGATGTCTTCGGACACTTCGCCGAAGTTGAAGTAAAGGTCGCCGCCGTCGTAGTTGGGGTTGTCCGGATCGAGGAAGGGATTGAGCATCCAGAATTGGATGTATGCGATGTTGGATTGCTCGAAGTTGGTATTGTCCATACGGCGCATAATGCCGCCCCAGCGTTTTTCGGGGTTGAGCAGGTTGCCGTCGGCATCGATGTTGTCGGCATCGACGTTGTACGGGCCGCGCTCCGAGGGGTAGAATGAGAGGTTGAGCGTCTGTATGGAGTTGCTCTCGCCGTACTGCAACTGACGTCCGGGGAAGATTTCGCGCGTGGTGACTTCGCGCACGTAGGGGTTGGAGAGTTGGGCGACATCGCTCTTGAGGTAGCCGGGAATGAGCGACGAGTTGCGCTGGGTGAACAGGCGGTCGATGTAGTACCAGTTGAGCAATGCGCGGTTCTTGCCGTAGCTGACGTCGTTGCTCAGCGCTGCTTCGGGGAATAGGGCATCGGATGAGGGGTCGTAGGGTGTGGAGGCCAGGAACCATGAGTAGGGGCTGCGCAGGTCTATACCGGTCTGCGAGCTCTCGAAGTCGTCGATGTAGGACGAGCCTTTGTTGGAGCCTGATTTCTGGCTGTGGGGAATGATGCGTGCGTATTCGGCGGAGAGGCTCAGACGCGAGGGCGCTGTGGCGTTGACGGTGGGAATTTTGTTGAGCAGGTTGGTAAGCCACATAAATTCCTTATTGTAGCTTAGGTTGAAACCTAACATCGTGTTGTTGACCGTTTCGTCGCCGATATTGACTTTTTCGGTGAGCGATTTTTCGCCGAAGTGCATGACGGTGGCTCCGATATTGAAGTCTTTACTGAACTCGTATTGGAGGTCGAGACCGAGCAGTGTTTTGCGCTGGGTGGAGAACATCGATTGATTTTCGAGGTTGACGCTGATGCTTTGTCCCGAGTCGATGATAGACTGGTTGGTGATGGTGACTATACCCATGGCGTAGTCGACGGTATAGTCGGCGTTTTCGGTGAGGGTGACGCCGCCGGCGGTGACCACGACGCTGCCTCGGGGGACGTTCATGGCGTTGAGACGTATTTGCGACCCGGAGGAGGCTTGGTATTCGCCCTCCATGACAAATTTGTTTTTGTCGGCAAATTGGCGGGCCACTACCAGGGTGGAGTCGTACAGTTGCGGATAGCAATAGTGCTCGCGTTGTACCGGGTCGGTGATGACCGATTCGAGGTGGCTGCCGAAGGGCTCGACTACGGGGAAGATGACCTTACCGGTGGCCGAGAGTATGGTGTAGCCCTCGACAAAGTCAAAGAATCCGTCGGGGTTGCTGTCTTGCTGCGAGTCCAGTCGGTCGAGGTTCATGACTTGCAGCAGCGATTTGTCGTTGAGCCCGGGTATGGGCAGATAGTTGATTTTGGTACCTGTGGTGTCGCTCAGGTACTTGATATTGAACTTGAATTTTTCTTTCTGAATTTGGTATCCGCCGAGGTTGTAGACGTTTTTCATCATCAGGTCCCACATAGGCAGGCGCGGATTGACGGTTGTGCCTTTGAGCATCTTGACGTACAGCGCTTTGTCTGTCTCGGTGATGTCGCCGCTGAATTCGCCCACCTGGTATACTTGTCCGCGGTAGGTGTATTCGTAGGCCACGGCGAGTACTTCGTCGGCGTTGAGTGCGCTCTTGATGGATATGTAGCCCAGGCTGGAGTTGAGGGTGTACTCGTTGGAGGAGAGCAGGCGGGCGCTCTCTATTTTTTCGTAGTCTTTGCCGCCTTCGATGCTGTAGGCTTGCAGCGGTGCCAGCACCTGCGTCACTTGTGAGATGTCGCGTGCATCGGGGTATTGGTCTTTGACGGTGCGCAGCAGGTCATTGGAATTGTTGCAGGGGTTGGGGTACGACGGATTGGGTGTCCAGTGGTTGGAGGCTATGCGTTTTTCTTCGCCCAAGTCCATGAACGATACGATGTTGCGCGATTGCTCGTAGCGGTTGCCCTTATTGGTGACCCAGACTTCGATACGGGTGATATTGACGCCCGAGGACACAAGCGGCAGCTTAGAGGCCCAGGTGTCGTAGTTGTCGCGGAAGAATTGGCCGAGGAAGTAGTGGCGGTTTTGGTCGTACTCGTCGGCGTTGATGGTGAAGGATGTGGTCTGGCTGCCGCCGCGTGTATTGACGCTTTTGCTTTCCGAATTTTGTTGCGAGACAAGTGCCGTGGCGGTCAGGCGTCCGAATTGGAGCTTGGTCTTGATACCGAACAGGGCCGTGGAGCCTCGTATCAGCGAGGATCCGGTGGTCATGGATACGTTGCCGGCTTCGATGCTCTTGACGATGTCGTCTTCCTTGCCTTCGTAGGCCAGCTTGATGTTCTTGCTGTCGAAGTCGAAGGTTGCATCGGTGTTGTAGGTCATATTGAATTTCAGACGGTCGCCGACGCTGGCGTTGAT
>CAVEDT010000027.1:1111-6916 GCA_963614475.1 Roseburia faecis | reverse complement strand
CGTTGATGGTGGCCTGAATTTTTTGGTCGAAGTCGAAGTAAGTCTTGCGGCGACTTTGCAGCGACAGCGACGGGTTGTCGGTCTTGTTGGACTTGATGCCCATGGAAATTTGTACCGAGCCCTGGGTGCGCAGTTGCACGCCGCCGGGTCCGAAGATTTTTTCGAGAGGCCCGAGGGCAAAGTTCATGTCGAAGATGTTGAAGGGCTTCTTCTCTTTTTCGGTGACTTGTTCGAGGTTGCGCTGTTTGTAGTACTGCTGCATCGAGCGGCGCAGTTGCCAGTCGTTGTACTGGGCTTCGCTGAGCATAAACGGCGTTGTGATTTCGGTGTCACCCAGCTTGGTACGTACTATGTAGCAGCGCGTTTCGGGGTCGTACTCGGCTTCGGTCTTGATGTTGGAGGGAGTTGTAAGGTCATAGGCCTGCTCGTCGGCGATAAGGTCTTCGTAGCTGTGCGGAATGACGGAGCGTGTCGCGAAGGGCATGGAAGTGGTGTCCTTGGCGGCCTTGGGGTCGGTGGCACGGAATGTCGGAGGCGGCGTCAGTTGCGCGGGTGTGTTTCCGGGTGTCTGAGCCATGGCCGGCAGCAGCGCCGGGATACATACGACAGCAGTGGCAGCGGTTATGGCATACCATCTCCGCCGCCCGCTAAACAGTGCTCCGATGTGTCGTATCGGTGATATGATGCGGTCTAAGTGCTTCAATTACAACAATATTTGCGCCGCGTCTCCGTGGACGTTACAGCAGCTTGAGTGCCTGTTTGATGGCGGCTTCGACTTTCAGCGTCGGGTCGGCATCGTACAGTCGGTCGAGGGCTTTCCGGCTTTGAGCGCGGGCAAAGCCGAGCATCACCAGAGCTCCGAGGGCTTCGTCGTAATCGGCGGAGCGCGCAGCGGTCTGTTGTATTAACGTAAGTTCGCTCGGTTTTATTTTGTCGCGGAGGTCGACAATGATGCGTTCGGCTGTTTTTGCGCCTATGCCCTTGACGGATTTCAGCGATTTGGCATCGCCGCCGGCGATGATGGCCTCCAGACGGGCTGTGTCGTAAGACGAGAGTACCACGCGTGCCGTGCCGGCGCCGACGCCGCTGACGCCTATGAGCAGACGGAAGAGTGCACGCTCGCGCTCGTCGGCAAATCCGTAGAGGACCCACGCGTCTTCGCGGATGCTTTCGTGGACGAGTACGCGGGCTTGTTCGCGTCCTTGCAGGGCTTCGTAGGTGTTGAGCGAGATATTGACCAGATACCCGGTGCCGCCGGTGTCTATCACCACGGCTGCGGGTTGCAGGCTGTCGATGCGTCCTTCGATGTATTCAATCATTTTTTTGAGTGTTGTTGTCGTGTTGTGTATGTGTTTTGCGGCGATGTGTTTTGTCGCCGCCGTTGTGCGTTATTTGCTGCCTAAGCGTTCCAATGCGGCTTTGGCGTCTGCATCGCCCTGCTCGGCGGCCAGGCGATACCACTTGGCTGCTTCGTCGAGGTCTCGGGTGACGCCGTCACCGTTTTCGTATAGTTCGGCGAGGAGATATTGCGAGTCGAGGTCGCCTTGCTCGGCGGCCAGGCGGAACCAACGTGCCGCTTCGGCGTGGTCTTCGGTGACGCCGTGTCCGTTCAGGTAGTTTATGGCGGTGTTATACTGAGCGTTGACCAGCCCTTGTTCGGCGGCCAGACGGTACAGTCGTGCTGCTTCGGCGTAGTCGCGAGTGACGCCTTTTCCACTGTGGTAGAAGAATGCCAAATTCTGCTGAGCATGGGCATTGCCTTGTTCGGCGGCCAGGCGATACCACTTGGCGGCTTCGACATCGTCTTGTGTGCAGCCTGTGCCTTTGCCGAGAAATGCGCCGAGGTTGCATTGGGCTCGTGCATGGCCCTGCTGAGCCGCTTTGAGCATCCACGCGTAGGCTTCTTTATCGTCTTTGTCCACTCCGCGGCCTTGATAGAAATACATTCCGAGGTTGTATTGACCGTTGGCGTTGCCTTTTTCGGCGGCCAGACGATACCATTTGGCTGACTCGGCATAGTCTTGGGCGCAGCCTATGCCTTTTTCGAGAAATGCTCCGAGGTTGTACTCGGCGCGAGCGTAGCCTTGTTGAGCCGCTTTGAGCATCCATGCGTAGGCTTCGGTGTGGTTTTTGTCGACCCCGGTGCCTGTGTAATAGCATATTGCGAGGTCGAATTGGGCTTCGGCATTGCCTTTGACTGCGTTGTCGTAGTATAATGCGGCATCGGTGCCGGGTGCCGGCTTCTGCTGAGCTCGAGCCGAGATGGCGCATACAAGAGTCAGGCAAATCGAAATGATGATGGTGAATGTCGTTTTGTTCATCGAGATAGTTATTTTAGTGGTGGTCGGGAAAAGTTCCTTGGATGGTCGGGTGTGGCAAAAATTCTCTTTGATGTTATGGGAAAACAGTCTCTGTACGTTCGCGAAAATAGTCACTTGGTGTTTGTTTTGACAAAGTTAGCGATTTTTCTGCAATTTCCGGCCGGTGGCGCGGTGATACTTTTAATAAATAAAGCAAAGGCGGATAAGTAAAGTGCGGGTGGATGAATAAAGCAAGACGGAGGCGGATAAGTAAAGCAAAGGCGGAGGCCGGCATCGGGGTGTGCCGGCTTCCGCCTTAGGCGTATCGGATTGGATCAGGCGTCAGTATACCACGACTTTGGTGCCGTTGATGATATACACGCCCGGGTCGAGTGACACGAGTGTCTCGCCTTCGACGTCAAGACGATTGACTACGACTCCGGCGATGTTGTTGATGGTGAAGGTGTCGGGTGTATCGGTGGTGATGATGATACCGCCGCGAACGCCGCGGACGCTGAATGTCGCGGTGGTGGCGATGTCGTTGACGTCCACGGTCTGGCTGTTGCCGTCGTAGATGGCGAGTCGGCGCAGGCTGACGGTTGCTCCGACTTTCTTGCCCAGGGTAAGGCGTAGGCGGTTGCCGGCATATCCCCAGCCGTATTCGTTGCGTTTCGGCGAGATGTCAAGGATTACGGGCGTCCATTCCGAGGTGGCCGGCATCCGGTCGGTATAGGTTGTGGAACGGAGGTCGTTCTCGGGATACATGAAGTAGGCCACGAGTGGGGCGATGTCTGCCGAAGCCTTGTACTCGAAGTATAGCTTGGTGGCAGAAGCATCGAGGTTCTTTTCCAGAGGACCGGATACGGTGTACGGGTCGCTGCCGGTGGTATTGATGGTCCAGCTTGCGTAGGCCAATTCGCCGCCGAAGCGAATGTCGCTCTCCGAGGGATTGCACTCGGCGTCGCGCGACAGCGATAGGTCGTGCGAGTTGTAGTTGTCCAGTTGGAGGTAGAGCGTGGAGGCGTATTCTCCGGTATTGATGCCGATGTTGCGGATTTTGAATGTCAGTCCGGATTTTACGCCCGGGTCGAAGCGCATGTAGTCGCCTTCGAAGCCCCATCCGTGTATACGGCACAATTCGGCGATGTCTACGGTCACTTTTTTCCATGTATTGGACTGGGCCAGGTTGCCGATAGAGATAGATCGAGTCTCGCCGGCGTAGTCCACGAAGTATATCTTGGCGTCTTGCACGGTGGTGGAAGCCTGGTACTCGAACATGAGTTTCGTGGCTTTGGGCAACAGATTGGCGGAGAGTTTGGACGAGTAGAAGAACGGGTCGCCGTTGGCGGTGGTGACAACGGTTGCGCTGCCGGTGTTGATGTCCTTATTGACGGTGCATTGGTTGGCTCCGTCCGTAATTGCCGACAGATTGGCTATCAGGGTTTTTCCGCCGCTATTGATGCAGATATGGCGTATCTTCATGGTGCGACCCGAGACGCTTCCGGGGTCGAAGCGCATAAGGCTGCCTGCGCCTCCCCAGCCGTACTGCTTGATTATGGGCGCGAGGTTGATGTATACGCGTTTCCAGTCGCCGGTGGCGCTCAGCGGCACTTTGACGGAGCGCTCTTCGGTGGCCAGCGGCGAGATGAAGATTTGGAAGTCGGGGATGTCTTTATCGGATTGGTATTCAAATACCAGGGTGTTCGAATTGTCCGACTTGGCGGCGGACATGGCCTTGGTGACGATTTGTGGGTCGCCGCCGGTGGTCTTGAGCGTGTAATACTGGTATGTACCGTCATAAGTGACGGTCAAGCCGGATTTAGAGGATTGGTCGAGTTCGAGGCGCACGTTTCCGCTGCCGGAGGTGCTGACGCCGTGGTGTATCTGTCCCCAGTCGCTTATGCCGATAATGGACAGGTATTGATCGAATACGGAGGATTCTTTGTCGGTGCCGGCGGCCTGCCATACGTACCAGGCCGGTTTGCGAACGTGTTTATCGGTGACCAGTCCGAGACGTACGCCCGATGCGGCCTCGGTGGGGTGGTCCCACCAGTTGTGCCACATGATGGCGTCCACGCCGGCATTCTTCATCGCTTTCTTCCAGGCCCATGCAGCGCCGGCAGCTTGTACTTTGAGGTTGTAGGTGCTGTTGTCAAGCGAGTTGACGCCGTTTTCCGAGAAGAAGAGTATGCGCTTTTCTTCGCCTTTGTAATAGTGCTCGCGGCGGAGCATCCAGTTGGAAATCACCTCGATGTTTTTGAAGGTGCTGAATCCGGAGTCCTCCGAATAGGTGGCTTCGGTATCCGTTGCCCAGAATTTGGGTTTGAAGAAGTCTTGCGGATAGGGGTGAGCGGCTACGCCCCAGCGGTAATCGCCTTCGGCATTGCTGTAAGCCACGATGTTGTCCAGCATGCTTTTGGTGGAAAAACCGTCGGTGCTGTGCGATTTGTTCCAGCTCGAAGTGAACGAGGCCAGGACGTAGGCGTTAGGGTCGTACTGGCGTACGATGCTTGATACGAGTCGCAGGGATTTTTCGTAGGTGTCTACGTAGCGCAGCAGCGGTTGGCTGCCCATATCGGTCCACGCCAGGTTTTGGTCGACTTCGTTGTGCAGTATCCAGTGGTGAATGCGGCCGTTGCCGGACTGAGAGTAGCGATTGGCCAGGTAGTTGATGGTGGCTGCGTATGCCTCGACGCCGTGGATATTGCCCATGTCGGGCATGGTGTATGGCGCTTTTCCGCTAAATTCGGGGTGCCGCATTGTCGCGGTGTAGGCTGCATCGCCGCCGCTGGGGACCACGAGGAGGATGGCGGCTATGACGACGCCTTTCTTTTCGCAGGTCTTGAGTGTATTGTCCATACCGGATATGGCGCCGGTGTTGATGTAGTATGTCGTGCCGTTGTATACGTAAGGCTCGGTGAACCCGCCGCTCTTCTGACATCCTATAAAGGAATTGAGGGTGATATTTAATGTGGCGGATCCGAGGCCCAGCGGGTCGATATCTCCGGCCACTACGGGACCGATGCCGCCGATGCCTTTCTTGGTTTTCAGGATGCCGGGTGCGGCATGGCGTATCTCGTAGACTTTGTCTGCATAATGGGCGTGCGACAGCAGGTTGTGCTTGGAGTCGGTGATGGCCCAGCGAGACAGTATATGGTCGTAGTTGTATCCGGAGACTTGGGTGTAGCGCGGTACGGTGACTTCAAACTCGCCGACGGGCAGGTCGGAGGCGGCATCGGTGTATCCGGTCATACGTGTCACGTCGCCGTCCATGCGTACGCCTATGAGTTTGCATCCGCTACGGGTGGTGGTGCCGCGGATGATGACTTGATCTTTGCCTACTTCGACGTATGATACCTTGGCTGTGTAGTCGGCGGCAAGGTATCGCTCGACACTGCGAGCAAAGTTGGCACGCTCGGCCGCAGACATTGCGGTGTGGCCGTTGATGCTGAGGTTGCGTATATTGATGGTGACTCCGCTGCGATTGCCGAAGTCCATACGCAGT
>CAVEDT010000027.1:0-1101 GCA_963614475.1 Roseburia faecis | reverse complement strand
AACTGAAAGAGTTGCGCTGTGGTGCAATGTTTATCGAGAAGCGACGCCATTCGCCTTTGCCGGTGGCCTTTATCGCGTTGGATACGTGTATGGAACGCGCTTCGCTTTCCGGGTCGCGGAAAAATAACTGCAAGTCGGCGACATCCTCGGATGCTTGATAGTCAAACTCGAGACGACAGTCTTTGACGTCCATATTTGCCGTTAGGGCTGTCGAACAGATATGTGGGTCTGTGCCCGTGGTCTTGATGACGTAATACGAGCTGTTTTGGGTGTAGGTCATATCGACTTGCGTCGATGTGTCCATTGTCAAGCCGGTGTTGGCCTTTGATACAAAGGGCAATGCTGCAAGCAAGACAAATAAGCATAGTCTTGGTCTACTCATTTGGGCTTTGGTTTTTTTGGAGGTGGTTTTTAGGTTTGTAGTCTTTTTTAAGTTAAACGATTTTCATGGCAGAGTCGCAATCAACGGAATAAGTGAATTTGCCGAGTCAGGTCTCTGCATTCATGGGCGATTGCAAAGGTACAACCTTTTTTTAGATAATCGGAACTAAGTATTTCGATTATTTCCTATGTCTCAAAAAAATACGGCGAAAATACGGCGATATTTTCGGCGATGTCGGCCTAAAACGCTACCTTTGTCGTATGATACAAGTAGCTTCAGCGCCGGATTATGCCTCCCTTGCCCGAATATGGGAAAGGGCGGTGAAGGCTACGCACGATTTTCTGAAACCCGAGGACTTTGCATATTACCGCGACCGCATCCAACGGGAGTATTTTCCTCAGGTCTGACTATGGAAGTATACGGACACCGATGGCAGCGTACGAGGATTCATAGGGCTTAGTGATATGGTTGAGATGCTGTTTGTAGACCCGGAATACTTCGGTCGTGGTATAGGTTCGGCTTTATTGGACTTCGCCGTAGGTCGTTGCGCAATGACGCGCGTGGATGTCAACGAGCAAAATGCGGCTGCACTACGCTTCTATATTTCGGGACACCAGCAAAAACCTGTTTTTAACCGAATATTAAGCTCAGCCTATACAGGAAAAATTTGACATCAACGACACCTCGGAGCTGAGCACGGAAATTTTTGATTTTAGCGT
>CAVEDT010000026.1:0-10876 GCA_963614475.1 Roseburia faecis | reverse complement strand
GAGGCGTACACGGCCGGAGTGAACACGTGCTTTGTAGGAGGGTCTTGAACCTCTTCGAGCATATCGCGTACAAAAGTGCCCAGGGCCGAAGCCTGACCCTTGAAGCGGCCGAAGGTGACGGCGGTGGCGGCGGACAGCAGATTGGAGTAGCGCACGGGACGCACAAAGTCGTAGACATCCGCGTCAAGGCTGTTGTACATAAAGTCGTAGCTGGCCGATACTTCCCATTTGCCGGGGATTATATCGTATTGGTTGGCCGTGGAAACGTAGACCTCGCGCTGGCGGTAGAGGTTGTCCACCTTGATTTGCTTGTCGTCGTTGTTGACGTAGTGCGTGCGGTAGAAGGCATACTTAGCATTGGTCAGGGTGGTCCAGCGTCCGTAAGTGGCACGCCAATGGCCTTGGACAAAGCTGTTTGTATCCCAAATGCGTTCGCCGCGGCGCCATACATTATTGACGATAGCGCCGGGGATGCCGCGTTCGCTGTTGTAGTTGTAGGCCTTGGCCATCCAATTGCCGTGCGCGGTGGTGCCGAAGACCGAAGCCTCGAGGCGCGTGGCGTTGATGTCGCCGTTTTGGCGTGTGGCCGTGGTGTCATAAGCCACTTCGCCCGCGGGGTTGACGCGGCGATAGCGGAATTTGTATTTGCCGGACGAATTGAGCCATTCGGCACTGAGCGAAGCGCTTACGCGACGCGACAGCTTGATTTGGACCAAGGCTGAGGGGTTGATGAGATCAAAGCTGCCGGTACGTACTGCCGCACGAGCATGGTATGTCTCGTCGCCCTCAAATCTGGGGACGGCGGTACGCATATATATTGTACCGGCGTTGCCGAAGTCGCGTGCCGGTTGCAAAATTTGGCTCTTCTGGCCGTTGTACAACGACAGAGCCTCCATATTGTCCAGAGAGAATTGTCCGAGGTCTATCTGGCCGTTCTGAGCATTGCCCAGAGCCACGCCGTCGTACACCACGCCGGTGTGGTTGGTGCCCATCGAACGTATATTGACGGTCTTGATGCCGCCGACGCCTCCGTAATCCTTGACCTGGACGCCCGAGAAGTAGCGCAACGCATCGGCCACGCTGTTGCTGGACAGACGGCGCAACTCCTCACCGGCAAGTGTCTGTACCGGAATGATTTCGGTGGGTTCCCACGGGCGGCGCGTGGTCACTATCAGCTCGTGCAGCGATTGGATGCTGTCGCTCCATCTCATTGCGCGGGCAACGGTGGTGGCGCTGTCGCGCTCGGCCTCGGTGGTCGAGGCCCCTTCGGGGTGCTGCGCATACACGGCGGTGGCGGCTGCAAAAGCGAGGACGGCCGCCACGCATACACGGCGGTATACGCGGTGTTCTTTAGGATGTGTCTTAGATGTTTGTGGCATCTGTCGAATGTGTTGTGCTCCTTCCGCCGTGGCGGATAAGGGCGAAGGTGAAACATGTCGCAGATGCTGTTGCCGCATCCTCCGGAACGGATGGCGCGCAATGCGCCGATATTCCCGGTAGGAATTTCGGGTCTGATGAGACTCTGAGCTCGTCCTCGCAAGCCGGCGTCACGGTGACGCCCTTGGCAGAGCATCGGCGTTTGTGCTCTCAGGCAGGTCTTCTGACTCGCCTCCGACCGGCTTCGGACGCCTTCCCGTACCGCCTGCGGCGATATAGTGGCGCATGCCCGAGGTCGTGCCATTGTGCTGACACACAAAGGCGTGAGGCTCACAGCAGCGGGACTGTTCGGGATTTGCACCCGATTCCCTTTTAAGCGCGACGCAACGTGCCGCGCACCTGTTTGCGCCGCAAAGTTACGACTTCCCGTTCAATTATCAAAGAAATATTTCCGTAATTCGTTTCCCATCCGCACGTTGTTCAGCGTATTTTCATGTTAGATGTCTGATATATATTGGTTTGCGCTTGAAGATTCCACTATTTTTGTCCGACTAATAATATTAGTTCGCCCGTTTGGGCTTAAGAATTGCATTTTTTCTTGTGCGGACACTAACGAGAAATGCTTGGTATGATGAAAATTATGCGTAACTTTATAGCATCGATTTGACCTCGAGATTTTTGCATTGATTGGAGAGCCGAAAAAGCTCATGTTAGACCGAATTACAATAAAATAAGATTATGGATATTTACGATGACCGCGATGTATACAACGGTGATCCGGAACATGATATGTATGTCGATTACGACTACCAAATCAATACCGGCGAGCCTGTATTTGATGATGATTATTATGACGACGAGGAGTACGACGAGGAAGAAGATCAGTATTATTAAATAGGTGGTATGCAGCCTTTGGAAATGTTTTAATGTGCCAAATACATACTTTTTCCGGAGAAAACACGTTTAAAGGTATACAGAGTATACTTTCAGACGTTCATCTTCGCGTAAAATGGATTAATTAAACAATCATTGTTTATGACACACGCAGAATTTCAATCGTATCGTTTTGACGCTTGTCACGAACCGAGTGATGAGCAGTTAGGTCAGCTGATGGAGAATGCGGCTAAAAAGGTTAGAGAAAGCAACCGCGAAGCTGACGATAGATTTTTTGCCGAGCTTCGACGTGCAAGCAACGAGGCAAAAAAACAGAGAACCATTCAATCCGATACCAAATGAGGGAGGACGGACACGCACCGTTATTGATAGTTATTGCCGGCCCCAATGGGTCGGGCAAGACAACTATAACTTCGGAAGTGCTTGTGAGCGAATGGCTTGAAGACGCTGTTTATATAAACCCGGACATTGTGGCACAAGAGAAGTTCGGCAATTGGAATTCACCTAATGCAGTACGTGAGGCGGCCCGGTACTGCGAGCAATGGCGTGAGAGATGCCTTGCCAATGGCGAGAGTCTAATTTTTGAAACTGTCATGTCTGCTCCTGACAAAATCGATTTTATTCGCCGTGCAAAGCAAGCAGGATATTTTGTTCGGATATTCTTCATTTCAACGTCTAATCCGGCCATCAACGCTGCACGTATCGCCAGGCGTGTGATGAAAGGTGGACATGATGTGCCTATTCCCAAAATTATCTCCCGCTACATCAAGTCGATTGCAAACTGCGCAAAAATCGCAACGGAGGTTGATCGCCTTTATGTGTACGACAATTCGTTGGAGAATGCCAAGGCTCAGCTTGTATTCAGATTACGCAATGGAGAATTAGGCAAACAATACGTAGAACATGTTCCGGAATGGGCAAAAAATATTTTGCCGAGTAGACGTTAGATGATAGCGGCATAAGGCCGTCGGATTATAAGAATTCTTAAGGTGCGTCAACTCAATATCTATAATTTATAAATATCTCTCGTCATGGAGTGACGCCCCGGACGATGCCATTAACGGTATCGACAAATCAAAAATCAAAAATCAAGGCCAAAACGGCATAATCCTAAAGCCCAAAAAACGGATTATGCCGTTTTTTTAGATGGTACCGGCCTCGGAATGCTTGATGTATCGGAGTTTTTGCGTAACTTTGCAGTCCATTGCCCTAAAAACCGAGCAGTTCACACCTACCTATCTGATTAGATGCCGGTGCCCGCCGCCAAGGTGCACACCGTACAGGTACGAAATTCGACACGCTTATAGAGCAACCGAACACGACTACAAGAAACCAAAACACATAAAACATCAAACCAATCGTATCATGATTTTACGGTACTTAAAAGGTGCTGTCTTGACACTGGCCTTAGTGTCGACAGCCGCTGCCTTCGCCGCTGAGCCGGCGGGCTACTACTCCACTTGCGAAAACAAGTCGGGAGCCGCACTGCTGTCGGCTCTCTGCAAAAAAGTCGGCCCCCATACCAACGTGGGCTACAACGGCTTGCTCAAACTTTATAAAACATCCGATGCATATCCCGACGGAACTATCTGGGATATGTATTCGACCAAACACTGGAAATTCGGTACCACCTGCGGCAATTACAGCAAAGTAGGTGACTGCTACAACCGCGAGCACTCGTTCCCCAAGAGCTGGTTCAACGATGCTCAGCCGATGTATAGCGAGGCTTTCCATATCTATCCCACCGATGGTAAGGTCAACGGACAGCGCTCCAACTTCCCCTACGGCGAATGTGCCAAAGGCACGACTTTGCCCTCCAACGGCAATGTCAAGGCTCTCGGACGTCTCGGCGACTGCACCTTCCCCGGATATTCGGGCACGGTGTTCGAGCCGGACGATCAATACAAAGGCGACTTTGCCCGCTCATATTTCTATATGGCTGCCGCTTATAACGACCAAATCGCCGGGTGGAATTCCAAGATGCTCGCCGGCAACAGCTACCCCGTCTTCTCGTCGTGGGCCATCAATCTGCTGCTGAAATGGCACCGCGAAGACCCGGTCAGCCAAAAGGAACTTGACCGTCAGGAAGCCGTATACGATGCACAACACAACCGCAACCCCTTTATCGACCACCCCGAATTGGCCGAATACATCTGGGGCAATAAGAAAGGTCAGAACTGGTCTACCAATATCAGCGCCGACCCGGCCTTCCTGCTCCCCATGGACGGCAGCACCGTAGACTTCGGCGTTACGGCCGTAAGCTTGGCTCGCACCAAGACAGTGACTGTTAAGGCCGAAGGCCTCAAGGAAGCCATCAACGTCAGCGTCAGCGGCACCGGGTTTGCCGCCACCGCTACCACCATCGCCGCCGATGCGGCTATGACCACTGACGGCACCACCCTCACCCTGACTTATACCGCATCCGCAGCCGGCGCCGCTACCGGAACGCTCGTCCTCACTTCCGGAACGGCTAAGGCCACTGTCAAGCTGACCGCCAATGCTATGACCGGACTGCCCGTCGGCGCCGCCACCGACATCAGCGACGAAAGCTTCGTGGCTCACTGGACATACGTAGGCGATGAAGCCGCTGATGGTACCTACACTCTCTATCTGCTTGATGCCGAGGGCAAAGCCGTGGCATCCTATCCGCGAACGGTCAAGGCCAAAGACGAACAATATGTCTGCGGCGATCTTTCGCCCGAATCGGTCTACACATATTATGTAGCATCCAAGACGCTCACGTCCAATAAGATTAATGTCACCACCGCCGCTCCGATACCTTCTATCGAATTCCTGCATGACGGCGAGTTGTCGTTGGTAGCCGAACCCGGTACACCCTCCGAGGCCGAGGAGCTAATCGTCGAAATCGAGAACATCAATTCCGATATCACCATTGAGGTCAAAGCACCGTTCGAACTCTCTACGGACAAGGCCGAATGGTCGCAAAAAATCGTCATCAAGCCCGAAGAAGACCGTATATACATCCGCGTCAACAGCGCCAAGGCCGGCACTTTTGCCAGCTCGATAGTCGCTACAGCCAAGACCGACAAGGGAGAGACTTACACCACCGACGAGGCCGAAGTATCGGCCAAGGTCGCCGAAGCCATCGACTTCTTCGAGGACTTCGAGACTGCTGCTAACGGCAACTATAGCGCCGCTACGGTTAAGGGCACAATGTGTGTCTGGAACCTCAATGACGCCGGCGTATTTGCCGAAAGCAAGAAAGCTTACGCCGGATCAAACTACATGCGTATGGGCAAGACTTCTTCTTCTTCCTTCGAGACAGCTGAAGACATCGCCGGCGGCGTAGGCGAAATCACCTTCTATGCCAAGGCATGGGATGGAGACGCTGCATGCGAATTCAAGGTCGAATGTTCCACCGACGGCGGTAACAACTGGAAGCCGGCTGCAACCATCACCATGCCCAAGGGCGAAGGTTACAAGAAGTACACCGTTACCGCCAACGTCAGCGGAGATGTCCGCGTACGCTTTGCACAGACTGCAGGCAGCCGCGCACACTTCGACAACATCGCCATGACGCACTACCGTGGCGGTATCGAAGGTGTCGAAAGCGACTACCACGCTTGGACGGCTTACAGCCTCAACGGCCAACTCGTCGTCAGCCTCACCGAACAAGCCGATGTACAAATCTACGGCATCGACGGTATTACATACTTCAATGGCACACTGAACGCCGGCGACAACGCCCTCGACCTGGCCAAGGGTCTGTACATCGTTGTTGTTGACGACTTCAGCCGCCGCGTACTTGTCAAGTGAGCACAGACACATCACAATACTTCGATCGCACCGAGCTGCTCTTGGGCCAAACGGCCCTCGAGCGGCTCGGCCGCCTTCGTGTCATCGTCTTCGGTGTCGGAGGCGTGGGGTCGTGGTGCGCCGAAGCGCTGGCGCGCAGCGGCGTCGGACATATCACGCTGGTAGACAGCGATACCGTAGCACCCAGCAATATCAATCGTCAGCTCATAGCCACCTCCGAAACCATAGGTCGGCCCAAAGTGGATGTCGCCGCCGAGCGCCTGCGTGCCGTCAATCCCGACATAGACGTTCGCCCCGTGCACGGTATATATACAGCCGATACGGCCGCGGATTTCGACCTTGACGCATACGACTGGGTGGTGGACGCCATCGACTCGCTCTCGGACAAAGCCCTGCTGATATGCAATGCCACGGCATCGACGGCCCGGCTTGTCTCGAGCATGGGTGCGGCTTGCAAGACCGACCTTACGCAAATCCGCATTGCCGAATTCTGGAAAGTAGAGGGCGACCCGCTGGCTCGCGCTCTGCGACAGCGTTTTCGCCGCAGCGGCATCTTCCCCAAGCGCAAATTCAGTTGCGCCTATTCGCCGCAGCAGGTGCCCAACGTCCGCCCCACCGAGCGCGAGGCCACCGTCAACGGAGCCAAGCGTCCCAACGGCACCGTAGTCTTTGCCACGGCCGCCTTCGGCCTCGCCCTTGCCGGCCTCATCGTCAATACCACCGCCGCCGACTGACCCCCCGCCGCTCGGCCGCCGCTCTATTGCGTCCGGTTACATCGTCCCCTAATAAAGCATCTGCCGGACAGAAAGGAATTGTCATATTTCCTCTGTCCGGCAGATGCTTGTTTTACGGTGGTATCTCTAACGGATTAGAGACCGCGTAATTGCTTAGGGCTTGTTGTTGCAGGTGATGGTGAGGGTGGTGATTTTGCCGGCGGCGATGATGTCGTTCTTGTTGGAGCCGCTGCGGAAGGCTTCGACAAGGGAGTAGGTCTTGTCGCCGTTGATGCGGATGTATTCGATCCAGGATCGGTGGACAATTATTCCCGAGCCGGAGACGTTGATGAGTTCATCGGGTACCACTGCCGCCTGCCAGAATGTGCCTGTGGGGGTCACATGCTTCTTGCTCTTGATGTATCCGTAGCTGCCGAAGGGACGTACGTGGAAGCCTCGCTCATTGGTGATGCGGATGCCGGCCTGGGTCTTGCTGTCAAACTCGATGGTCTCGACTTTGTCGGCGTATGGGCCGGTGACGTATACGCGCAGGATGCCCAGGCCGTTGTGGAACTTGAAGTCTACCCGGCCTTGGTTTTTTGCGACGGTCGCGGTGTCGGAGATGAGCAGGTATTTCAGGCCCTCGCTTTGGTCGGTGATGTCGAAGGTGTTGGGGGTGAATGCGACATATTTGTTGACTTCGAGGTCACGGTAGGCCATAATGGGCTTATTGATCCGGACTTTCTTCTGCCCGTCCGGCTCCGTCACCAGGGTGATTTCGCCGATACCGTCCGGTTGTGCTTGTACGCATTCTGCGCCGTCGTCGCTGAGTTCGCGTACGCAGAATGTTTCCGTGCCGTTCCATTCGAGCATGGTTGCCGACAGGTCGTCGTTTTCGGTCATCCTTGATGTGGGCTTGCCGTTCCACGGGGTCTCGGTGTAGTCGGCGAGGGTTATGCTGCCGACTTCTAAGGCGTATTTCGGACGCTCGTTGGCTGTTGGCTCGTCTGAGGCGCAGGATACCGTCATGGTACATGCCAGTGCTGCCGTCAGGGATAATGCTATGTGTCGTGTGGTCTTTTTCATCTGCTTGGTGTTGTGCTTGTTGTCACTGCTTTTCTGTGGGCTTGGCCGTGGCGTCAAATTGTGAGCGAGTAGTCGTTGCCGTTCTTGGCCCACGGCATTGATGTCGTGGTGACTTCGACGTCGTCCTTGCTGCTGCCGTTGATGGTGATATTGAAGGTGTAGACGTATCCGCTCTTGAACTCGAACTCCGAGCCGGTGACGAATTTGGACAGGTCGATGTTGTGCGTTATCTGTGGGCCGACTCCTGTTACCGGGCGGTATTCCATTGTGATGAATGTCTTGTTGGTTGGCCGCTTTTGGGCGACGATTATTGTCTCATACGAGTATGCGGCCTCCTCGGTCTCTGTGCCCCATTTGACGGTGTTGGCCGGGTACAGTCTTTCATGCGGGGGTGTCTTGTCCGCGGTGTTGTAGGACTTGATGAGTTCCAGCGTTATCGTCCTGAAGGTTTTGTCGACGTTGTACTCGGCGGTCTGGTCGATGTCCCGGAGTAGGACGAGCCAGCAGTTTTGGAGCAGGTTCTTGATGTACGGGGTGTTGCGGATGTTGACTACGACCTTGGCCTGGGTGTGGTAGAAGTCGAGCTTGCGCCCGTCGCCTGCGATGTTATAGGAGTAGGCAAGCATAAGGTCGTCGCTGATGGTGGAGAGGTGGCATGTTGTCCACATGATGGTGTCTCCTACGGGGTAGTAGCGGTTGGGAAAACGCCCGATGACTTCGAGTATCTCGCCGGCATTGATTTTGAACGGGTTGGAGGAGGTGAGCAGGGCGGTGGCGCCGTCCAGGGTGTCTGACACGATGTATTTGCGCAGGCCGTCGATGGTTTGTATTGCCACGCCGCCGGTGTCCACTTCCAGCCATGATGTGCGCGAGCTGGCTGTGCCTCCGCTGCCCATATTGAGGCCGCTGGCGATGAATTCGAGGGGCGTGCCGGCTGTGTCTTGCGGTTCGGGACCGTCGGAGGCGCAGGCCGCGAGCAGCGCTGCCGGCAGTATGCCGCCGAGTATGGCGTAGGTGTATTTCTTGATGCTTTTGTTCATGTCTGTGAGTATGTCCGTTGTTGGATAGGCTTGTTATTCGGTTTGGGCGGTGCGCTTAAAACTCGGTGAAGTACTCGCCGCCGTCATTCCAGTCCTTTATCGTTGCGGTGAAACTTAGTTCGGAAGGCTTGATGGTGATGGTGCATGTATAGACGCGACCGCGACGTAAGTCTCCGAATAAGGGACCGTCGCTTAGATATGATTTGCCGTTGATTGTCAGCGTGAGATCGGCGCCAGAGGTCGCCTGCGGGGCTACGATTGCCGTATAGACTACCGCCTGCTCTGTCTCGTTGTCGATGATTTGTTGTATGGTGTTGTCCTTGAGCGACCAGTCGGTGATTGTGCTATAGCTAAAATTAAACGAGCTCCATGTTGTGCTGAAGTTGATGTTGTCGTGTTGTATGCCTCCCAAGGTACATTCGGCATTGGCTATGTCGTCGAGAGTGATGCCCATCGCCGGGTCTGCCTTGATTTTCACGACAATTTTCGACATTTGGTGCTCGAAGGCAAGGTTGTCGATTTTGCCGCTGCTTATCCAGTCGGTCTGTATCCCTTTTTGCGCACGCACGATGTCAATCTTGCGTTGTAGCTCGCGGGTGTTTTGTTTGCGTGTGTCGATTGCTAATCCGTAGCTTGAGCCGTCTGCTCTGCTCTGGTCGTCGGGGGTATATGGCGCATACGCGATAATGGAATTAGTCATTGCTGTCAGGTCGGAGACGGCGATGGCCTTGCCAATCTTGGTGAAATCTGCCGTTGTCCCGGTGGACGTGGTGTAATAGGGAAGGTTTTGGTAGTCTTTGACAAGGGCGTGTTCCCACGCTGCTATGATGTACACGCCGATTGTGTCGGCTTCCCACAGGGCGCCGTTTACGCGGGACTGTGGGGCGCCCTCCCCGGCGAATGTGCCGGAGATTTGCAACTCTTTGCTGCCGGTGAAGTCCGGGCCGTCCTCTCCGGCGCAGGAGCACAGGTATAGCGCCGAGAGAGCTATGGCGGACGAAATGTTTAGAATATGCTTTAACGTCATATTGGCGGTGTTATAGGTGTTTGATGTGTCCCTTGACGGGATGCCGCACGCAGCGGGTTTGACTTACGCATGGCGGCAGAGAAATGATATGGCGTTTTCTTCGTGTGGGAGGATCGTAAATTGGGCGGCTCTCCACACGAAGGTATTCATTTGGAGGTCTGGTGCTTATTGCATCGTGGCCTCACCGGAGCCGTTGCCGCCGTCTTCCCAGTCGGTGACGGTGCAACCTTCGATTTTGAGGCCGGTCTTATGGATAGTGATGGTATAGGTGTAGGTCTTGCCGGCTTCGAGGGCGGGTTGCATAGCGGTGTCGTTGACGTATGGCTGCGAGGCGATTACGGCCTTGTATTTCAGCGGGGCTGTCAGTGTCTGGGGGATGATGAGGGCGTCATAGGTGACGACGTTGTTGGTCATATCGGTGGTGCGTGTCGAGTATACCAGCGACCATTCGATGGGGCTGCCGGTAGGGGTGACTGCGCCGGTGGCGGGGTCGAAGGTGCCGTCGTGGATTAGGCCGTCGATATAATGGCCGCCGATAGCAACGTCAGGCGTTGTGAGTCCGATGCCGGGTTTCAGTTTGACCACCAGACGCGACATGACGTGGCGGAAGGAATTTGTTCCTGTGAATGACAGCGTGGGGTTGCTCTTGGAGGCCACGGCACCGGTGGCATAGATGAAGTCGATGCGTTTTTGCTGCTCGCGAGTCACCTGGCTACGGGTGTTCACTTGGGGCTTGTTCCAGGTTGCACCGCTTTCATACGGTCCGTATGCACAGAAGGTTATATCCCCTGAGCCTTCAAAGTATATAGGGTCGGCATCGGCGATGAATTCGGCGACATCGCTTGTCGAGGTGGTGGAGTAGGATATATTCTTGTATTTGTCCTGCATCTTGTCGTTGCCGGCGATGGCGTATACGCCGATTTTGTCCGATTCCCAGGTTGAGCCTATGGCGCGGGAAGATG
>CAVEDT010000025.1:0-11760 GCA_963614475.1 Roseburia faecis | reverse complement strand
GCCGACCAATAAAGTCGGGATGCGGTCATAAATATGCGCGACCCAATGCGCTAAAAATCATACATAATACACACCAAGACAAATATCCGATACGATGAAAATCACACTGACACAAGCCCAAATGCTGTCGCTGTGGCGTCGCGCTCAAGGGCTCGAACCCACCGCCGCCGCTGTCTCGCTCGAGCAATGGGACAGTATAGACACTGAGGCTCAACTGGCGCTGCGTATGCGGCAATGGTATCTGCGCCTGCTCGACACCGGCGATGAGACACTTGTGGCTACCTCCGATATCTCGACACAGATATCACTGCGCCGGGTAGGCGACGGCATGTATGCCGCCACGTTGCCCTCGACCTGTCGTCGCCTGCTGCGACTTAATATTACCGATGACTGCGGTACCTCGATGGTGGTCCCCGATACTGAAGCCATTTCCGAAACGGCCGCGACCCGCTATAGGCGGCGACGAGCCAATCCGTGGGGAGCGTCCGCCTTTGTCCCGGCGCGCGCCTGCGTTTGCGGCCAGAACCTTATCATATCTTGCGGATGCGGCGCGGGCGGAGACGAGGCACTGCCCGTAATCAGCGAAGCGCAGGCCGTCGTCGACCCCGGCGACGAAACTTACGTCCTGGATGAGGCCGCCTTGGCCACCATCCCCGGCGACGTCGACCTGAGCTCCTTTGTCTGAACCATCGAGATTGATGAAGCACGAAAAGATTTAAGCTATAATAAGTTATAAACCTCCAAAAATACCGAAAAACACAATGACAGATACTATCGAAAAATACGTACTGGCCGCTGCGCGAGATGCTTATGCCGCGCAATGCGACCTGCGTCGACGCCGTATGCGCTACAAACGCTTCACCTACGGCGATCAATGGGGCGATATGGTTCGTGACAGCCGCGGCGCCCTGGTGCGCGAAGGTGACCTTATGGCTGCCGGTGGTCGTCAACCGCTGACCAACAACCTGATACGCCGCCTTGTCAAGACCATCGTCGGACGCTGGCGCACTATGGCCGCCGAGAGTCGCCGCTACGAAGATCCTGCGCTGGGCGCACGGCTCAACAGCCTTGCCGAACTCGATGCGCGGATGCTCGAAGAATTCCTGATTAGCGGCTGCGCCATCCAACGCGTGAGTCGCGAGCCACGCGTGCCCGTCGGCAGCGCCGTATGGGTGGACAATGTCAGTCCGCGCGACTTCTTTGTCAATGCCTTCAGCGATCCGCGCGGCCACGACATACGATTGGCCGGGATGCTGCACGAGATGACGCCCGTCGAGCTGGCTGCACGCTTCGGCGGCGGTGATCGTATGCGCACGGCCGCATTGCTCCAACGGGCGCGTGCCATAGCCGGCGGCGACGGTATTCCGGCCGAGCCGCTGGTGCGCGACTCCTCGAGCGAAGACTTTGCGCGAGCACGCAGCGGATACTGCCGCGTCATCGAGATTTGGACCCTGGACAGCGCCGTAGCGTCCTCTTCCGCCTACATCACTATGGGGTGGCATTGCCGCTGGATGCTGCCCGACGGTACTCTGCTGGATCAATATCACAGCCCCTATGGCCATGGTTCACACCCCTTTGCCATCAAATTCTATCCGTTGACCGACGGCGAAGTTCATTCGTTTGTCGAAGACGTTGTCGAGCAGCAGAAGTACATCAACCGCCTTGTCGTGCTTATAGACAAGATGATGGGCGCCAGTGCCAAAGGCGTTTTGCTGTTCCCTATGGCCCAGAAATCGCCCTTGGTGTCGTGGGAGGAAATTGCGGAGCGCTGGAGCCGTACCGACGGCGTTATTCCCGTGATGGGCCGAGGCGAGACTCTGCCCACGCAGATTTCCGGCAACGGTGCCGATGCCGGAGCGCACCAACTGCTGTCACTCGAGCTAAAGCTCTTTGAAGACGTCAGCGGCGTCAGTAATGCCTTGCTGGGGCAATCCTCCAATGCCGCCGGCGGCGCCGGGCTCTTCGATGCCCAAGTGCGAAACTCCACCATAGCCCTCGCCGATATCTTCGATACCTTCGAGTCCTTTCTGGACGATCGTGACCGTCGCATACGATTGTGCGGACGGTGCGGCAATGCGTCTGCGGCTACCTTGTCCAAAGGCCGCCGACCCACTGCCGCCGATACTGGCAAAGGTGCCGCCGAGAATGTGGAAACAAAAACTTCAGACACTACAAATACGACACGAACGACACAGCCATGAAGACACTTACCGCACAACGCAACCGCGCCTTTGCCGACCTGTGTCTGCGTATGGCCGATGCCGAATTGCGACACGGGCGCATTGTCAATGTCGGCGTGATTATACGCCGCGCCATATACACCCCGGCGGCCGGATATTACCTGTCCTATAACCGCGCTTTGCGCCTAATCTACGGATGCAGTGACGTATGCCGCGATGAAGACGGCATAGGCATACAGCGAGCCGAGGCCCTGCGCCGTGCCGTCGATGAATACCGCGCTCGCCATCCACGTGCCTCGATACCGCGTGCCGTGGCCGATGTCCTTACAGACAGCGGCGCCCCACGATACTACTTTCGGCCCGAACAAGGTCGCCGTATTCTGGCCGACGAAGTGCGCCGTCGCTTGCACGACAGCCTGCTGTCCGGTAATCCGGCATTGCTGGCTCTGGCCTTTGCACTGCGATTGCGCCAAAGCTGAAAGCCGCCGCGATATAAGCCGCGAACCGCCGGGAGACCCTGCTCATTGCCGATTGATTTCCTCGAACAAACAAAACTTATTAACGCCAAATATCTGAAATACAATGATAACTATCAACGATATAATCGAAACCGCACTCGCCGCAGATGCCTTGCAGACACATGTAGATGACGATGCCATCGGTGTGGATGTACGCCTGCGCCCGGCCATGGAGCGATGCGCTCCGGCAGCACTTGCTGCCGTGCAAGCCGCGAGTGTCGCTGCCGATGCCACCGATGACGCCGTGCGTTCCGCTATGGAGATGCTCGGCGCATACCGATTGTTGGCTATGGTCTACGGTGGCACGGATGCCGCGCGTGCCGACTTTTATGCACATGCCGCCACCGAGTGTGCCGAGACCGTGCGCAGTCTGAGCGACAGAAGTTGCCCCGCATCCCATACACCTTCGTGGACTTAGACCGCCGCCTTTGTCGACACGCACCGGCTTTAAACAATTATTTGCATAACAGACAGCGTACTTACGGCAGAAAAACCGTAACTTTGTGCCGCAAAAAACGCGTAACGACTAAAACATATATAAGATGAAAAAGACAATCGTCACCCTAATGCTTGTCGCCGCCGGCGCTACCGCCGCCGTGTCGTGTGGCAACGGAACGGCCTCGGACGAGCATAACGACAGTGTCGTCAGCAACGAGACCAATGACTCGATTATGATCTACTACGGCCGCACCATCGGCGGAAATATCTTGAGCCAGCTGGATGCCTACGCCCGTGAAACAGGAGATACGCTCAACAAGGAAGAATACCTCGCCGGCCTGCAATACCTTCTCGACGAGAAACATAGCAACGACTTCCTCTCCGGAGTGGCCGGCGCCATGCGTATCCTCGGCGATATGGAAGAATACCGGAAGATGGGTGTCTCCCTGGACCGCGGCAAATTGCTTGAAGCGCTGCGCGCAAGCCTGCTCGCAGATAGCGTCGATGTAACGCGCATACAGGCCGATGGCGAAAAGCTGGGTCAGTTGATACAGAGCGTCTCCGGCAAGGCCGAAGAACGCCGCCTTGCCGCCGTGCGCAAGTCGCCCGAAGCCGTCAAGAACGATCGTACCGGTGCCGCCGCAGCTGCAGCCGCCCTCAAGAGCAATCCCGGAGCAGTGAAAACCGAAGACGGTATAGTGGCCATCATTGAGACTAAAGGTGAAGGGACCATCTCCGACGAGGCACATCTGCGACTGAATATGAAATCGCGCCATATCAACGGTGACGTATGGCAAAGCACCGATACCGAGCAGGTTATTGTGCCGCGCGGTCTTGCCAAGGGATATGCCGAGGCCATCAAGATGCTCGGCATCGGCGGCAAAGGACGCTTCTATATCCCCGGCGACCTCGCATTCGGCCCTGCCGGACTGGCTCAGGCCGGCGTAGGTCCTATGGAATGGATGATCCTCGATATCGAGGTAGTCAGCGAAGACGGTCCCGCCGTGACCCCCGGCAAATAAATCCGGTCTTCGGCAAAACCGATCCAATCCCTCCGGCAAACAGACCGAATACCACCGACAGATAAACATAGACCCGTATAATACCAGGCGCGGAGAGGTGTGCATATAGCTACACACCCCTTCGCGCCACCTTTTGCAAGGTGTGTTTTTGTCCCTTTGTCAATGGAAAAACGGTGCAACCCCAAAAAATTTTTCAAAAAAAGTAGGAATAAGCCCTTGTTTTCCGAAAATAATCGTAAATTTGCCACATCCGAATTGCACGCACCCGAGCGTTGCAACGTGTACACAAATATTATCCTTAGAAACAACGAAACACAATCATACGATGGAAAAGATCGACAACCTTGACCGCAAAATACTGAGTATTATAATGCGTAATGCGCGTATTCCCTCCAAGGACGTAGCCTTGGAATGCGGAGTGAGCCGCGCCGCCATTCACCAGCGCATCCAGCGCCTTATAGATATGCAGGTTATCACCGGTTCGGGATACACCGTGAATCCCAAGAAGCTCGGTTACTCGACATGTACATACGTCGGTGTCAACCTCGAGCGCGGTGCCCTGTATCGCGAGGTAGTGCCCAAGATGGAGATGATACCCGAAATCGTCGAGTGTCACTTCACCACCGGCCCGTACACCATGCTTATAAAGCTCTATGCACGTGACAATGAGCATCTTATGGATTTGCTCAACAACAAGATACAGAATATCGAGGGTGTGGTAGGTACCGAAACCCTCATTTCGCTTGACCACTCGATACACCGCGTAATTCCGCTGCATGTCGATTGAGACCGTAACGGATCGCGGTTGACATCCCCGCAACTTAATACAATCACCACCGTCCTCGAGACACAACATAGAATGTCATGAAAGCCTTCTTCGCCGCCGTCATTGCCGCCATCTTCGGCGTCACGCCCGTTGCAGCCGCACCGGCCGCTCCCACCACGGTACACCACCCCGAATGGAGCCGTAACGCAGTCATTTACGAAGTCAATGTGCGACAGTACACGCCCGAGGGGACTTTCAAGGCTTTTGCCCGCCATCTGCCGCGACTACGCGACCTCGGCGTGGACATTCTGTGGCTGATGCCGATACATCCCATATCCGAGGACGGTCGCAAAGGCACGCTCGGCAGCTACTATGCCGTGCGCGATTACTACGGTGTCAATCCCGAATTCGGCACTATGGATGACCTATGCGCCCTCGTAGACAGCATACATGCCTACGGGATGCGCGTCATCATCGACTGGGTGCCCAATCACACCGGGCGCGACAACGCTTGGGTCAAGACTCACCCCGAATACTATGCCCGCAACGCCCAAGGCGAGATGTACGGACCGTATGATTGGACGGATGTCTACAAGTTGGACTATAAAAATCCCGCGACGCGCCGCGCCATGACCGACGCTATGGCCTTTTGGCTCAAGAAGGCCGGTATAGACGGTTTCCGCTGCGATGTGGCCATGGAAGTCCCCACCGATTACTGGAACGAAGCGCGAGCCGAGCTGCAACGCGTTCATCCCGACTTGTTTATGCTCGCCGAGGCCTCCAATGCCGACCTTACCGAGCATGCCTTCGATATGGCCTACAACTGGCCGATGAAAGACCTCTTCAGCGCTGTGGCCGCCACCGTCGGCGAGTACACCTTCGTATCGCCCGGCGCTGATGCACCTCGCAAATTCGACAAAAAATACGCCATAGACATTGCGCGCCTGGCCCTTGAACAGCGCGATCGCTACCCCGCCGATGCCTACTTGATGAATATGGTCACCAATCACGACCTCAATTCGTGGGAAGGCACCGAGTTTCAGCGCTACGGACGTCTGACCTCGGCTATGGCCGTACTGTCATTTACCCTTCCCGGAATGCCGTTGATATATACCGGGCAGGAAGTCGGGATGAATCGCGCCCTGCAATTCTTCGAGAAAGACACCGCGCCCGACTTCGAGTCCAATCCGGATATGACGTCATTCTATAAGACACTCGTGATGCTGAAGCACAGCCGCCGCGAATTGCGTGCCGGTGCCGCTGCGGGCTTCGAACCCATAGATATCGGCAACGAGAATGTACTTCTGTTCCGCCGCACCGACCCCGGCTCGTCGGCGTCTACTGTCGTGTGTGTCAATCTCGGTAAGACCGATGCCACGGTCACGCTACCGCCCGAGGTCGCTACCTCGCGGAATATTATCGCCGCAAATATATCGTCTACAGACTTTTCCGTGGGGCAAGACAAAGTCCCCGCCAAAGGCATAAATGTCACCCTCGCCCCCGGCGGATATATTGTCGTCCCCGTGGATCGCTGAAAAAAACAGTTAAAATCCCATTAATAACAACATCCCGGCAAAACAGTACAGACGAGAAAAGCAAGACCCAAAGCCATGAGCTACATATCGCTTTCCCCGTCAGCGATTCCGGGGTCGTAACCGCAGAAAACAGACATATATTCCACAAGAAAAATCTTTAACCAAGATATAAAACCATCCAATAAACACCAACCACAATCTAATTCCGTACGACAATGATTATCGGAGTACCTAAAGAAATCAAAAACAACGAGAACCGCGTTGCTATGACCCCCGCCGGCGTAGCTGAGTTAGTACACAACGGACATACAGTGTATGTACAGCACACAGCCGGAGAAGGCAGCGGTTTCGGCGACGAAGAGTACATCGCCGCCGGTGCACAAATCCTGCCCACCATCGAAGCCGTCTATGACATCGCCGAGATGATCGTCAAGGTCAAAGAACCCATCGAGCCCGAGTACAAGCTCATCAAAAAAGACCAAGTGGTATTCACCTACTTCCACTTTGCCAGTGACCGCGAACTCACCGATGCCATGATTGCATCGCGTGCCGTCTGCATCGCATACGAGACTGTACGTCTTGCCGATCGTTCGCTGCCCCTGCTCGTTCCCATGAGCGAAGTCGCAGGCCGTATGTCCATACAGGAAGGCGCTCGTTTCCTCGAGAAACCCCAAGGCGGCAAAGGTATGCTGCTGGGCGGCGTTCCCGGAGTACCCCCGGCCAAAGTGCTGGTACTCGGTGCCGGCGTTGTAGGTCGCAATGCAGCCCTGATGGCAGCCGGTCTGGGTGCCGATGTCACCATTACCGATATCTCGCTGCCCACTCTGCGCCACGTCGCCGAAACTATGCCCCGCGTGAAGACGCTGTACTCCTCGCGCCACAACATCGAGAGCCAATTGCCCGATGTAGACCTCGTTGTCGGTAGCGTCCTCATCCCCGGCGCCAAAGCTCCCAAGCTGGTTACCCGCGATATGCTCAAACTGATGCGTCCCGGTACCGTCATGGTAGACGTTGCCATCGACCAAGGCGGCTGCTTCGAGACCTCGCATCCCACAACCCACACCGAACCCACCTACACCCTCGACGGCGTGGTACACTATGCGGTGGCCAATATCCCCGGCGCCGTGTCTCGCACCTCCACGCTGGCGCTCACCAACGCCACTCTGCCTTACGCTATCCGTCTGGCCAATAAAGGCTGGCGTCAGGCTTGCCGCGAAGATGCCGCTCTGGCACAGGGCGTCAATATGGTCGACGGCAAGGTGACCTTCCCCGCCGTAGCCGAGGCTTGGGGCCTGGAATACACCAAACTCGAACTGTAATATCGCAAATGTGCGGACGCAAGGTCTGATGCAGCGTGCCGCATGACGATACAACCCTTAGCGGGGCGGACATACCGAAAGGTTTCGGCGTGCCCGCCCCGCCGTTTTTTTTCTGCGTTTTTGGGCCCGCCTTTTTGCGCGAATGAAAAAAATACATTAACTTAGCGGTCGAATCTACGGCACTTGTCGGCATACCCTGACGTTTCGGCGTCCGGCGTGCCTCACACTAAGGACCGGACTTAGCTTCCCCTAAAGAAAACACAAGACTTAGACATGACAACAACCACCGATATGGGACAATCTTCGACCGCTCAGGCCACACCCTCGCATCGCTATGCGGTGATAATGTGCGGCGGCATTGGTAGCCGTTTCTGGCCATACAGCCGTCAGGATCGCCCCAAACAATTCATCGACTTTTTCGGCACGGGTCGCTCGCTGTTGCAGATGACAGCCGATCGCCTGCGCTATATCGTCCCGACAAACAATATTGTCGTGGTCACCAACGACCGTTACCTGCCTTTGGTGCAGGAACAATTGCCCGAAATTCCGCAGCAAAATATTCTGTGCGAACCGGCACGTCGCAATACCGCACCGTGTATCGCCTGGGCCGCTCATCATATCTATGCACGCGACCCGGAGGCCTCGATGATTGTCGCAGCCAGCGACCACTTGATTACTCGCGAACGCGATTTCGAGGCAGCCATACTTCGTGCCTTCGATTTTGTGGAGCATCGAGATGCCTTGCTGACGCTGGGTATAGTGCCTTCGCGCCCCGAGACCGGCTACGGATACATCCAGCAGGGCGACCGCGTCGATACGACCGAAGGCATCTTTGCCAAGGTCAAGACCTTTACCGAAAAGCCCGATAAAGACTTGGCACGCGTGTTCGTCGATTCGGGCGAATTTTTCTGGAACTCCGGTATCTTTGTTTGGACGGCCGAGGCTATCCTCGCCGCTTTGCGTGCCTATTCGCCCGAAGTGGCCGCCGTCTTTGACAATGCATCCGTATCCTTTGCCAAGAGCGAGGATGAAGATGCCTTCATCGCAGCCAACTTTGCCTCCTGCCCGTCGATATCCATCGACTATGCAGTCATGGAAAAGGCGCAGAACGTATACGTACAGCGCGTCGACTTCGGGTGGAACGACCTGGGCACGTGGAGCGCCTTGTACGACAATTCGCCCAAGAACCGCGATGCCAATGTCACGCAGCGATGTGCCGTGCTGGCTTATAACTCCACGGGCAATATCTTTGCTGTGGCGGACGACAAACTCGTGGTATGCGACTCGTTACGCGACTATATTGTTGCCGACTCGGGCGATGTTCTGCTGATTTGCCCCAAATCGGAAGAGCAGCGCATCAAGCAGATGGTCAACGACGCCAAGATAGCTTACGGCGACAAATATCTGTAGCGCGACGGGCAACCGGCTTATACTTAGATAATAATGTTTTTTTTAACATAGGTTTTTTCTAAATTAGAGTTAAGGTTAGTAATAATATGGTGTGAACCATATAATCTATCTATCCAAAGACCACAAGTGATTGTTTGAGTTAAATAAATATTTACTCAAATAACGGATCGGAGAGATCCGCCTTAAGTCCCAACCTGAAAGAATTTATGTGATGCCGAAGGGAAACTCGTAATTTTACTGATAAACAGAGGTTTACAGGAAGTTAAGGAAGATTGAATGAGTTAAATAATGCTAAAATAGGGCACTTTCCGCAAGAGAGATGCACCTAATATAAAAAAAAGCATTACCTTTGCATCGTGTTTTTCATGGTATTAGATTTAAGGTTAAGAAAGATTACCCGTCGTGATGACGAGTAATTTTTTTTTGTGCCCGATTGTGTGCTCGGGAGCTTCGAGACGGTGAAGAAAAACACAGGTGTGGGCGGCAGTTTCTTCAAAAATGTCTAACTTTGTCTCGCGAAAAGCCAATCCGCATAAGCGAAGAGCATCATTCGCGAGTACATTAATCCTATTTCAATAATAACCGTACACAAAGTCGTATGCCGGACAACCGGTCGGAGACAAAATAATGTACGATAAGACACTAAACAATAATGATTTCGCATCTGCGCCTACACGATATAGATATTTACGTGGCTGACCTCGATGAATCGGTGCCGCCATCCCAGCGTCGCGGCGCCGAGGTGCTTGCCGTACGTCGACTGTGCATGCGTGCTTTAGGTGCCGGATGCCCGGAGGTGTCGCATACGCCGGATGGTGCTCCGTATCTGCCGGGCGTGGTGCGCCCGTTCTCAATAAGCCATTCGCGCACACACGCCGCCATAGCTCTCGGCCCCGAGGGCGAAAAATACGGTCTTGGAATAGATATCGAATACCCGCGGCCGCGTCTTGCCGCATTGGCACCGCGATTCACGAATGCCGAAGACACACAGGCACGCGACATTGACGGCCTGTTACACCTATGGGCGGCTAAGGAAGCAGCATTCAAGGCCGCCGAATCTTGTATTCCCGGGTGTGAAACTCCGATACAGGTCAATACTAATCCCAAGCGCCCCTTGGTGGTGTCCGATATCATCGTCAATCTCGGGGACTGCGTGGCATTGCTGCCCGACGGACGACAGATGCATCTTGCCTTTGCACATGCCGCCTTTCCGCTGCCCCAGCTGATATGCCTGGCCCGGCCGTAGGCCGACCGTGGGAGCAATGGGAGTAATGAGTGCAAGGGCATATTTCCCATAATTCCCTAAAAATGACAGCTGTTTCAAAAAACCTGCTGAAGAGCATAAAATGAATGCAAACATTTGCTAAATAGTCTTAATTAAGACGGCCTTTGTCTTAAAAATTCCTACATTTGCCATATCACATTTCAACTGCGAAAATCTGATTTTTTTATCCTATAAACAACCACCTAAACAACACCACTATGAGAAAAATTTTCTTAACCGCAGTGCTGATGTTAGGAGCAATGTCGATGAGCGCACAACTCGCGACTGTACAGAGCGTACAGCGTGTAGATGCCGGCGTCACCGTGGACAAGCCCGTCATCAGTGCCGATGGCAGTTTCGTTGTGGCTCAGACAAACACCAAAGGTGTCGCGAAAATCACGGCCGATGGCGTATGCACCACTGTAGCCAACGTTCCCGGCGCATACAACCTGCGCCTCACTGCCGATGGTCAGAACGTAGTATTCGCTGCGCCCGAATACCGTTCCAACCACTTACGTTATGTGTCGTTACAAAGCGCCAACTTGGCCTCCAAGAGCGTACGTACACTCGTGAAAGCTTCGCGCCACCTCAACAGCGGCGTAGGCATTGACGGCAACAGCGTCACCGCAGTCGAGAACGGCAAAGCCCGGGTACAGAGCCTCGACGGCACCAAGGCCGTACGCAGCGCCGTGGCTTCCATTAACTATGGGCACCTTGACATCACCGTCAACGGCAAGACCCGCAGCATCGATCCCCAGGGACGCGGCTCGTACATCTGGCCGAGCATCAGCCCCGACGGGAAAAAAGTTGTATATTGGCTCGTAGGTGCCGGTTGCTTTGTATGCAACCTCGACGGCACTGATGTGCAACGCGTGGGCGAGCTCCGCGCAGCCGTATGGGCAGGCAATGACCGCCTTGTAGGTATGGACGAAGTCGAAGGCACCGCCCAGCAAGTGAAAGCCTCCTCGCTGCGTCTTTACGATCTGGCTTCAGGCGTTTCGCAGACCATCACCGACGACACTGTTAAGGCACAGTTCCCCAGCGCCAGCGCTGACGGCA
Organism: Roseburia faecis; assembly: GCA_963614475.1. Taxonomy (GTDB): domain Bacteria; phylum Bacteroidota; class Bacteroidia; order Bacteroidales; family Muribaculaceae; genus CAG-873. The sequence continues at coordinate 249 of CAVEDT010000025.1, read as the reverse complement.
GCCGCATAGCCTTCACCACCCCCGAAGGTGAATTGTATATCGTAACACTCACCAAATAACGCGCAATATACATTATGAAAAAGAATATCATCCTGACGGCTCTGGCACTTGCTGCTACCGTCACCGTCGGCGCAAAGACTGCTGACGAACTGCGCGTGTACATCAACCCCGGACACGGCAGCTGGACTCCCGACGACCGTCCCTGCACGCTCGTAGGACACGGCGCATACTCGCGCACCAATACTGATA
>CAVEDT010000024.1:0-11849 GCA_963614475.1 Roseburia faecis | reverse complement strand
GTTGTACGTAGGCGTGAATATCGTGATGCGTGGGGCGTGTCCGTCGGTCATAAGGAGTTGTCTTCGTGTATCGAGAAATTGAGGAAATCGATCAGCGGCATAAGTGCGCGGATGTGCTCGGCGGCGATGTCAATCCACGCCGGCGAGTCAAAATCTTTGCGCGACATAGGCGCAAAACGACCCCATTCGTTCATACGCAGATACTGAATCATCGGGTGATCCTTGGGCCAGCCCTTGGGCGCGGTTTTCAGGTGTTCGCCGCACCATTGCGAGGTGAAAGCCGGGTTGGCGTCCAGAGCGTCCGCGATTTCGACAAACTCGTCCGCTCCGGCGTCTATGGCCGAGCGAACTTTGCGCTTTTGTGCCGTATCGGGCATCCATAGGCCGCCGTACACGCCCGTATCGAAGCCGTCGGCTGCGACTTGCAAGTATATGCATGCATCCGTGCAGCGGCGTCCGTTGGGCGCTATCAGTGCCGCGATATGCCGTTTGTAAGGGGCTTTGTCGGGACTGAAGCGTACGTCACGGTATATGCGATATGTGCAATCCTTGGGAGTAAGGTTGCGCAATTCGGGACGGAAAGTGCCCAAGATGTTTATCAGCTTTTGCAGGTCCTCGAGCCATTGGTCGCGTACGGCCTCGTACTCGGCGCGATGTGCCTGAAACCATGCTCGGTCGTTATTGGCGGCCAGGGCGTCTAAGAACTTGAAATAATCTGTGCGTGCCATGTGCAGTGTATATGCTTGTGTGTCATACGGATGCAGGCATAGCTGTGTCCGCATAGCCGTATCGGTGCGGCGAGTGTGTATGCCGACGCTGCCGGTGGTGCGAGCATCGGGTGTCTATGCCGCGGCAAGGGGCGGCATCGTGTGCGCCGCTTACTTGCTGTCGGGGATGTCCTCCCACTCGGCATCGACTATCTGCTGCTCGACTGTGTATCGAGTGCTTCGGCGTCCGTCGTCCGAGGTCTCGGTGGTGGACATAGTGATATCTTCGAATGCGACGTACTCGCCTTCGTTTGGATCTATCTTCTTGCTGCGTCGCGGCGCAGCGTTGTTTTGCCCGCTGTTGTCGGAGCCGTCCATACCGCGGAAGGCATCACGTACGCTCTTGCGTGCACGGTGTACAAAGAATGCTGTCCTTGTCAGTAAGACAATAACGGGCAGTACTATGAATATAAAAAGCAGGAAAAATATAAGGCCGAAGAACGACATAATCTAAGAGGTTTGAGAGTGACTTTTGGATGTGTCGGCGTCCGCTTGATGTCAGCGCCCGCCTTTGCGCCGACCGCTGTCGGCTTCCGTGAGCACTTATTGGCCTTTGCGGGCCAGAAGTGAAATCAGTAGGTATAGAATGATGCTCCAAACCAATCCCGAAATACCGTAGATGACCACGAATGCTATTGTAGCGAGTATGATGACGTAGCGGCGGAAGTTTTCGGCCAGAGCAAAATTCTTGAATTTGAGCGAGAACATAGGGATGTGCGATACCATTGTCAGGCCGAACAATACGAAGAGCACGGCCAAAACAACGGGGCCACCCGGGAGGTGTTGATATTGGTCAATCCATCCGGCTACGCCTATCCAGAATATGGCATTGGCCGGTATGGGGAGTCCGCGGAAGGTGGTCTTGCCTACATCGCTGACATTGAAGCGAGCCAGACGAAGCGCCCCGAATACGGGGATGGCCAGAGCGGCGTAGCACAGGGGGCTGTCGGGGGCGTAATGTTGGCAGATGTTGAGCATCATCATAGCCGGAGCGACACCGAAGCTTATCAAATCGCTGAGCGAGTCAAGCTCGGCGCCGATGTTGCTGTAAGCTTTGAGCAGGCGGGCGCAGGCTCCGTCACAGAAGTCGAAGACGGCGGCGGCACCTATGGCGATTGCGCACCACTGCCATCCGTAGAGACCGGCTATGGAGTCCATAGCTTTGAAGGCAAAGATGATGGCTATACAGCCGCTGAGGAGGTTGAGGCAGGTGATGCTATTGGGTATCTGAGCGATGATGCGTTTCATAATCTTGGGTGAAGTGGTGGTCCGAGACGTCATTTAGTGGATTTGGACGCCAATTGCGGGTCGATTTCGGGGCGAAGCAGGCCCACTTGGGTGACACCGCCGACAGTCTTATCGCCGATATTGACATAAATCTCGGTGCCTATGGGGAGGTAAAGGTCTACGCGCGATCCGAATTTGATAAATCCCATGTGGTCTTCGATAGATGCCTCGACGCCCGGGCCGGCGTAGGTGGCAATACGGCGAGCGACGGCGCCGGCAATCTGACGCATCAGGATTTGCTGCCCGTCGTGAGTGCGGATGACCACTGTCGAGCGCTCGTTCTCGGTGCTCGATTTGGGCAGGTATGCAGCCAGGAAGCGACCCTTGTGGTGCTTGGCATATACCACTTCACCGTCTACGGGGAACCAATTGGCATGGACGTTGACGATGCTCATAAATACGGACAACTGGATGCAACGGCAGTGCAGGTACTCGTCTTCGAAGACCTCCTCGCGAGCCACCACGCGGCCGTCGGCACTGGAGACCACGGCACGCAGCGGGTCGCCGCGAAAACGGCGCTTGGGGGAGCGGAAGAAGTTGGTGACCAGGGCATATAGGGTGCCCAGTACGGCAGTGAATACTATGGCAAGTGTCAACGGACGTACGCACAGCCACAGAGGCACGCATACGGCGGCGCTGAACACAAACAGTGCTATAAGTATATGGACGCCTTCGTGATGTATTTTTACTCGCATGAGGTTCGGTTGGCTATAAATTGTGTGTCGTATGTATGCCACGGCGCTTTTGCGGCAGGTGTCGCGCAGCTGTTGTCAGTCGGAGCAAAGCGATGCTCGCGATATGCGGCATATATTCAAGTTGCAAATTTACACTTTTTTCTTGAAATAGGGCCACGGCTGACGGCCAAAAACGCCTGCAAGGGCCTAAAAACACGTAAAAAGCACATTTCGGAGGGATTCCGACCCGGGTTATCGATGCCCGGCAGTCGGAGCCGCGAATACTCGTCAGGAAATGGCACGTGAGTTTTGCTCATGTCTCGCCTATCTTTCGCGGTATAACAATAAATAAAAGTTGTGAGATGGTGTCACAAAACGCCACTTGTTGCGTCTAATAAATGGAGACCATCCAAAGAAACAATTCATAATAAGACGACAAAACAATTGCAAGAATAATGAAGCCAATCCGGGAAGCCGTCCTCGGTAATTCGGAGCACTCCGAAAAGTCGCCGTAATCGGCTTGCCGAAGACATAAGGTGACCGTAATACACAATCTAACAAGTATATTAAACAAATCTACCAATGAGAAAGTATTTAATGATGCTGTGCCTTGTCTTGGGGCTTAGCGCCTCGGCAGTCAAGGTGTCTGTAGACGAGAATGTCGAATTTGTCAGCGCAATGTGCCGCGTTGCCGGATTCGAGGAATATGTGAACAATGTCAACGCGCAGTATGTGAATGCCTTGGATTCGATGATGGCGCCGTTGAAGGATTGCCAGGCAGTGGCGCGGCTCAATGAGTTGCGCGGCGCACAGGGGCTGAGTTATGATGCGGTGGCTGCATTGGCGGCGCATACGGCCATACGGGACGGGCATTTTGTGCTACTGTCCGGGTCGGATTTGTCCAAGTTGGACAGCCGTTGGAAGTCGGGGCAGGATGCCGAGGTGGCTCGACTGCTGGACGATGCTTACCGTCAGTGCGGATTTCACGACTTCTATGTTTCGCAAAAGCCGTTCTACGATAAGGTTATAGCCAATGTCGAGGCAATGCTCTCGAATGTAGACTTGGCTTGGCTCGAAGGCTTATATGGTGCTGAAATACGCGGACATCTATCCGTAAGTCTGCTCAATTACGGCAATTACGGGGTGACGTGTCATCGCGCCGGTATGCCGGACGAGGCGGTCATTATCATAGGCTGTTGGAAATTGGATGAGAACGGGATACCGGTATTCCATAACGCTGAAAGCCTGATAGTTCATGAGCTTTCGCATCCTATGTGCAACCCGATTATCGAAGACAATATCTCGGCCTTTAACGGTAACGCTCAATTGGCAGCCGACCTGATGGAAGAAGAGCTTGCGGCTCAGGCATACGGCGGCGCTGGTACAATGTTGTGTGAGTCGATGGTGCGTTCGGTCGAAATCCAATATGCCTTGGCGCACGCCAAATGCGCCGAAGACAGCGCGGATGTCGAGACAGCCATTAAAGGGCAAGTGGCCGGCGGATTTTTGGTAGTGCCGGAAATTGTGGGTGCGATGACTGAATATCGCAACAATCGCGACCGCTATCGTACACTGTCACAGGCCGCTCCGCTCATAGTGGCCGCTGTCAACGGCCTTGATGTAACGCAACGTTATCGCGAGCTGCGCCGCGGACAAGTTTCCGTGCTCGGCAGCTCGTTGGTCGACGGCACTCGCGACGTACCCGCCTCGGATCGATATGCCGTCAAGGTTTTCTTTGACAAACCGGTAGCAAACAGTCCTATGGCCTGCGATTATTATGATAATAATCCCGATATTTTCCCGGATATCTGTGGCGCCAAATTCGATAAAGACCGCCGCATCCTGATAGTGTATCTCAAGACCGAGCCCGGCAAAGAATACGGATTCAAGCTGTTGGGATGGCCATTTATGACCGATGCCGGATATCGAGGACGCGGTGCTGCCGCGATACACTTCTTTACTGCGAAATAGCGCATAGGCATACGCATATACCCAAAGCGCGGACGCGGCTCGATGGCTGCGTCCGCGCTTTTGTCTGACGGAATAGACACATCGTTACGGCAAAATCACGCGACTGATTGTGTGTGAAAATAAGTTAATAACAGTCGGCATGCTTTGTCATTGAAGTAAAAAGAGCTTAATTTGCATAAAGTATTAGTCTTTAAGCTGTGTAGACGATAGAAAATGCCGTGATACAGCCGACTGAGATTATCAAGGCAGATATTAACCATATTATTCACCCCTATAAAAACAAAAGACATGGACGATTTAAAGATAAAGCTCCTTGCCCTTGATCCCAAACAAAAATTTCTGCTAACCGCCGGCGGAGGCATTCTTGTAATGTTACTTTACCTGATACTCCCTCAAGTGTCTGTAAATTTCTTCTTCGTTAGTGGAAGCATTAACGGTGCACAATGCTTTACCGGGGAAAGTGCGTTGCTGCTCATAACATCGTTGGCTATGGTAATCCTCCCCATACTGTCGGCTTATCTGACATACGCCAAGAAGTCGGTCAATCCCTTGTTGGCCTATATATTGACCGGTCTATATTTGCTATTCGGCCTTATTCTCGGATCAGGAGCCACCCCGGCTGCCGGCTGGTGGATTACGCTCGTTATATCCATTGCTTGGTGCGTGGTAAGCGGTATACTTAAAGATACTGAAGCATACATGTAATCTGCAGACACATAATCTGATATATGCGCGGACGCTGCCTGTCGGCAGGGTCCGCGCATATTTTTCGCGTAGGAGGTGTAGGCTACCAACGCTTGCGTGTATTGGCGTGTGGCGTTGCGGTGTATTCGGCGTTGTTGCGGCATATTGACGGTCAAAGGGCGGGCGATGTGCTGCGAGGCCGAAAAAATTCGTAACTTTGTGGTATGGAACCGGAAGAGTATATAGCCCGACATATAGACGCCGAGCCGCCGCAATTGGAGGCTCTGTGGCGCCGCACCAATCTGCGACATGTCTATCCGCGCATGTGCTGCGGCCATGTGCAGGGACGTCTGCTGAAGATGTTGACAGCCATGGTTGCGCCGCGCCGTATACTCGAAATTGGCGCCTTTACCGGCTACTCGACATTATGCCTTGCCGAGGGTATGCCTGCGGGTTGCACTCTGGATACGGTGGAGGTGGACGATGAGCGCGAGGACGAGTTGCGCGCGCTTTTTGCCGCCGATGCGCGCGGCGATGACATCCGTCTGCATATCGGCGATGCTATGAGGGTGGTTCCGAGCCTGCCCGGCCAATGGGATTTGGTGCTGCTGGACGCCGACAAGCGGCTGTATCTCGAAATGTTGGAGATGGTGGCCGACCGAGTGCCCGTAGGTGGCATAATTCTTGCTGACAATACACTGTGGAGCGGCAAGGTGATGGCCGATGATGCCGCACATGCCGATGCGCAGACCCGAGCGCTGGCGCGTTTCAACGATGCGGTAGCGGCCGATACGCGCTTCCAAAAAGTCATTCTGCCTATACGCGACGGCATGACAATAATGCGGCGCGTGCGCTGAGCCTTCCGCCCTTATAGATTGTATAATATACACAAACACAATATAATATGGAAACAACACGTCAAGCCAAAATATCGCGACTTCTGCAAAAGGAGCTCAGCGAGCTGTTTCGCCTGCAGACCGCCAAGACTCACGGCACGCTGGTGAGTGTCAGCGCCGTACGCATCAGCCCCGACCTATCGGTGGCTCGCGCTTATCTGTCTATTTTCCCCTCCGAACGCTCGGCCGAAATCATCAAGAGTATCAATGCCTCGGCCAAGACCATACGCTACGAGCTGGCTCAGCGCGTGCGCTACCAGCTGCGTAAGACGCCCGAGCTGACATTCTTCGTGGACGATTCGTTGGACTATGCCGAGAATATCGACCGACTTCTCGCTACCGACGGCATAGGTAATACCGAGGCGGACGCTGCTGCCGGAGAGGACGGCGCGGACACCAAGACCACCGATTGACGCGCCATGGCTTCGATGCCGGTGCTGCGTATTGCCTTCCGCTACCTGCGGGCACGCCACTCGCACAATGCGGTCAATGTCATCACCTTTGTGTCGATGGCCGGTATCGCCGTGGCTGTCGCCGCCATGGTGGTGGTGCTGTCCATCTTCAACGGCTTCGGTGACCTGGCCGCCGCCAATATGGCGGTGCTGGATGCTCCCCTGCGCGTGACTCCGCGCAGCGGTGCCGCCATCGCCGATGCCGACAGCCTGTGTCGCGTCATTGCGGCACGCGTGCCCGGCGTCACGGCTGTCCCGGTGGTCACCGAGCGAGCATTGCTCATCTCCGGCGAGCATCAAGTCCCCGTTGTGTTCAAGGGCATACCGCATGGATATGACACACTGTCCACCATCGCCGCTTCGGTCATCGACGGCGCATTGGCTTGGAATGTTCCCGACGCCTTGGACGAAGACTTTGCCGCTGCCACCATCTCGGTAGGCGTGGCCAATTCGCTGTTGGTTGCGCCCGATGCCGACCATCCCGTGCGCCTGTATGTGCCACGTAGAGTGGGACGCATCAATCCCGCCAATCCCATGACGGCGTTCCGCGGCGTCACGCTCAGCGTCAGCGGCGTCTTTCGCACACAGCAAAACGATATCGACCGTGACCATATACTGGTGCCGCTGTCGGTGGCTCGCGACCTTATGGAATACGACGCGCAGGCCACGGCTGTGGAGGTCTTCGCGGCGGCGGATGCCGATACGGACGCCTTGCGCGATGTCGTGGCCGATGCCGTTGGGCCGCAGTATGATGTGCAGACGCGGCTGCAACAGCGCGCCACCGCCTTCCGTATGATTGCCATCGAAAAGTGGATAACCTTCCTGATGCTGGCATTCATACTGGTCATCGCGCTGTTCAATATCGTCTCAACACTGTCGCTGGTGGTGCTCGAAAAACGCCGCAATATGGAGACCCTGCGTTGCCTCGGTGCCACGCACGCTATGACGCGCCGCGTATTCATCACCTTGGGATGGCTGATTACGGCCGTAGGTGCCGCCGCCGGAATGGTATTGGGCGTGGTTCTGACACTGGCGCAGCAGTACGGACATTTTCTCAGCCTCGGCACAGGCGAGCAGGCTCAAGATATTATGTCAATCACGTGGTATCCCGTGCGACTCGATCCGGTGGACTTGCTTGTGGTGGCCGCTATGGCCGCGCTTACGGGGCTGATAGCCGCCCAATCGACGCGCTTCTTTGTGCGCCGCCGTCCGCCTACAGCTGTTGTCAGCGAATGACCGTCGGGGACTGCCGATAGCGGCCGGGCCGCAAAATCTAACCGAACAAAACATACGGGCCGAGGCGCCTATCACGACCGCCGATGCCCACGATATACACAACGATATGCAAACCGTATTATTCCATTCCACTATATTCGGGCCGATACACAGCCGCCGACTGGGTGTATCGCTCGGCGTCAACCTTATGCCGGACGATGGCAAGGTCTGCACCTTCGACTGCCTGTACTGCGAGGCCGGGTACAATGCCCAAGGCGCCGGAACCACCGGACTGCCCACGCGCGAGCAGGTGCGCGAAATGCTTGAAGCACAGCTGCAAAAAATGCAGGCCGAATCGGCGCCCTTGGACGTCATCACCTTCAGCGGCAATGGCGAGCCAACGCTACACCCCGAATTTGCCGGGGTCATAGACGACACCCTCGCGCTGCGCGACCGCTACTATCCGCAGGCCAAGGTAAGTGTTCTCACCAACAGCACTCGCGCCGGGCTGGACTCGGTAGCTGCCGCCTTGCGCCGCGTGGACAATAATATCGTCAAGCTGGACAGCGCCATCGACGCCACCTTCCGCGCCCTCAATCGCCCCACATCGCCCGAGACTACGCCCGAGAGCGTCATCCGCAGCCTCAGTCAGTTTGCCGGACAGGCAATAGTGCAGACGCTGCTGACGCGCGGAACGCACAACGGCACAGCCGTGGACAATACCACAGACCTCGAAATCGAAGCTCTGTGTGATGCCTACCGCCGCATCCGTCCGCGCTCGATAATGCTTTATTCCATCGATCGACAGACCCCCGAACATTCGCTTGTCAAGATTGGCCGTGACGAGCTGTCCGCCATAGCTGCACGCATCATTGCCGATACAGACATACCCGTCTCGGTGGCATAATTTTGATTGCCAGGAAAATAAATCGGCGGATGCTCGTGAGGCGTCCGCCGATTTGTTGTATGGTGGGTAAAAATGTGGCTATTCCTTTTTCTTAGGCCTTCCGCCGATGACTACACCGATGGCAAGACCTGCCGTGTGGAAGCCGTGCCGCACAATCATGCAGTGCGCCGTCAGTCGTATATGATGAAACAATTCGACGCCGGCACGCGGCATAAATACGAAAGTTTCACCGGGCGTGACATTCTTGCGAGCACCATCGCCCTCCTGGTCGTATGAGCCAATACAGACGGCTGCCCCGATAAATGGATTGATGCGATGTCCTTGCCTAAAGTTGTAAGCTCCGGTCACGCCATAAGCCCATGTGGCGTTGGTCTGCGAGGTATAGCCTTTTGATCCGTCCTCCATTTTATAGTGTCTGGTGGCACCGTCTGTTTGCAATATAAGGCCGCAGTCCCACGGCATATCTTCTACATTATACCTTAGTTCCAGCCCAAGTGTTACGGATCCGGATAGGTCTCCGCCATGGTAACCACCAAGAGGAACGGTAAGCCCGGCATTGACTCCGAATTCGAACTGCTGTACCAGTCGAGGCTCTACGGCATAGGCAAGCATAGTACAAAGCATACAGATGAATGCGGTAGTTGCTCGTCTCATTTGTCTTTGTCTTTGTAGATTCTGGCGGCGAGCCATTTTCCTTTATACTTAATGGCTCCATATACGCTTCCTCTGTATATTTCGATGCCGTCATTGCGCGGGATCTTAATGCGAACTAGTTTAAATTTGCTCGCAAATGAGAATGTAAATTCCCAGTCTCCGGGGAACCATCTTGAGTCAAACTTGGACTCAATACTACGTTTGTTGTATACGCATTTGCTATAAGGCCCATGTATTACATATGTGTATTTATCTTGTTCGCACAATAGGCCGATATTGTCTGCATTTCCGGCTTCTCCTTTTGCCCATGATGATGCTTTGTCGAAGGCGGTCTTGGCAGCCAAAGTAAATGCTTTATAGAGGTCTTTGGTCGTGAAGTTGTAGTTTACGAACGGAATCTTTATTAACATCCGATTTTTTTTGTCGAATGGAAAGGTGTGCATTGTTGAAATCGTTGGATCTTTACCAAAAGACGAATCGATGCTGATAGGGGGTATTGGATCTGGTAGTGAGTATTTTATTGTGACAGTTTCCCATCCATGGACCATGGTTTCCGCCTTTATATTCCACCATATACCGCAAACCTTCTTTTGCATCTTAAGTTTTGTACCTGTGTTTGAGTATATTTTGTAGTTCTGATGGTAGAAGTTAAGGTTTAACTGGCGTCGTTTCTGAAAGCGGATTAATGCAACAATGTTTTTTCCCCAGCGGTCTGTCCAAAACTTATGAAGCCAGTTGCCATCGCCACCATCAGTGAAGTCTACCTCGCGGATGTCTTTGCTCGGGATTACCTCGCCAGTGCTTAGTTGCGCCCCATACGAGGTGAATTTTAGCGTGATGTTTTCCTTCTCTTCTTCCTGTGTGCTGCCGCTTGACGGGCTGCCGCCTCCGGTAGCGGCTTCAAAGTCATCGTCTCTATCTGTTACATATTCCATATGACGGTAATCCATTGGAGAAAAAGACACATTTTCAGACACCTTTAACGTTGTGTTTCCGGATTGGTCGGTGGCCTTGATGTCTGAGACAAGGGATTCTACATCTTTTAGCTCGGATGCCGTTTTGGCCGGGGTGAACGCAACCCCGTTTTTGACGTATTTGTATACGGTGTCCCCTACCTGTATTTCACGGTCGGCATTCAAAAGTTGCGCGAAGCGGATGTCTGCAATAACCGAGTCGGAAGGGCAGAATTCAAGGTCTTCTTCGTCGTTGCGTATTGTGTCTAACTGTGCGGGGGTAAGCGAGGCCATCACTTTCTTGCGGTTTGCCTCGACAAGTGATTCGAACAACTCCTCGTTATCAGACAACTGTACTCCGGTGTTTTGTACCGCTCTCGAACAATTGCCGGTTGGTTCTCCAAGTTCATCAAGTAAGGCTTCTATCTCCGACGATGAACCGACGATCACTCGCTGCATGCCTTTTTCGGCAGCGCTTTTGTTTGCGACGTCCTCTTTCGTTTTTAGGTCGTCATCTTTGCAGGCATATAGTGAACATGCTGCAAATAGGATTAATAATGTTTGTTTTAGCATGTGATTTTGTGGTTGTTGATTTGTTATTTTTGTTGATGTTTTTCCGCATTAAGGAAGCAAAGGCGGCGTCATAGACGTCTGTTAACATTGCAAAGATAGTGATAAAATCTAAAAATAGCCCTAAACGAGTGAGTATTTTTTTTGAAAATATATCTTTGTGGATTATTCTTTTAGTGCTTTGTGTGCTTTGCGATATATTGCATCGGTGTTTCTGGTGGGTGTGTGGCATTTGTCTTTGTGTCGTTTTGTGATATTAGATTAATGAGATGTATATTGCATGCGTTTAAAAATGCAATCCATAGAGGACGTGAGTTAGTTGTCGGCGCTACCTACCGCGCCCTCAATCGACCTACATCGCCGGGGACGACGCCCGAGACCGTCATTCGCAGCCTCAGTCAGTTTGCCGGACAGGCAATAGTGCAGACGCTGCTGACGCGCGGAACGCACAACGGCGCAGCCGTAGACAATACCACCGACCTCGAAATCAAGGCTCTGTGTGATGCCTACCGCCGCATCCGTCCGCGCTCGATAATGCTTTATTTCATCGATCGACAGACCCCCGAACATTCGCTTGTCAAGATAGACCGTGACGAGCTGTCCGCCATAGCCGCCCGCATCACTGCCGATACGGGCATGCCCGTCTCGGTGGCATAACTTTGATTGCCAAAGAAAATAAATCGGCGGATGCTTGCAAGCGTCCGCCGATTTGTTGTATGGTGGGTAAAATGTGGCTATTCCTTTTTCTTCGGCCGTCCGCCGATGACGAAGCCAATAGTGAGGGCAGCTGTATGGAAGCCGTGCCGTACAATCATACAG
>CAVEDT010000023.1:0-11889 GCA_963614475.1 Roseburia faecis | reverse complement strand
CAATAACATCAAGAGCCGCGGCTGTCGTAGACAGCCGCGGCTCTTGGTTATTTATTACAAATATGCAGGAGGATATTATTCCTCGTCTTCGTCGTCAAGCTCGCGCATATTGTGGAAGACGTTCTGCACGTCTTCGTCTTCTTCGAGCTTCTCGAGAAGTTTCTCGATTTTTTCGCGCTGCTCGGGCGTAACGTCCTTGACATCATTGGGGATACGCTCGAACTCGGTGGAGATAATCTCGTAGCTGTTGTCCTCGAGGTACTTCTGTACATTGGAGGATTCCTCGAAGGCTGCATAGAGGATAATGTTGCCTTCGTCGTCGTGTTCAAGTTCGTCTACGCCGTAGTCGATGAGTTCCAGTTCAAGGTCTTCAAGCGATACACCTTCCTTGGGTACAACCTTGAACACGGCTTTATGGTCAAACAGGAACGTGAGCGAACCTTGCGTACCCAAGCTGCCGCCATGTTTGGTGAAATAAGAGCGGACATTGGCCACGGTACGTGTATTGTTGTCCGTAGCGGCTTCGACGAAGATAGCGATGCCGTAAGGGCCGTAGCCTTCGTACGAGATTTCCTTGTAATCGCCGGCATCCTTATCGGTGGCCTTCTTGATGGCACGTTCTACGGTGTCTTTGGGCATATTGGCGGCCTTGGCGTTCTGCATCAACTGGCGCAGACGCGGGTTGGTGTCCGGATCGGGGCCGCCGGCCTTGGCGGCTATGGTGATTTCCTTACCTATGCGTGTAAAGGTGCGGGACATATTGCCCCAGCGTTTCAGTTTGCGGGCTTTGCGGTATTCAAAAGCTCTTCCCATGGGTGTGCTGTTTTAGTTATATCGTTGTTGTTATGTTGATTGTCTATTCGATCGTTTATCGCAACTCGGCGCCGAGACGATTGCGCAGGTTGGCGATGATGCGGTTCATCACATTGTCGATGTACTTGTCTTGCAGTGTCTTTTCGTCATCGCGCAGGGTGATGGTGATGGCGTAGGACTTCTTGCCTTCGGGCAACTTGTCGCCTTCGTATACATCGAAGAGTGTCACGTCACGCAGTATCTTCTTTTCGCTGTCTTTCACTACCTTTTCGATGTCGGCCATAGTGACGGACGTATCGATAAGCAATGCGAGGTCGCGTTTGACGGCCTGTGTCTTGGGCAGGTCGTAATATGTAATTCCGAGTTTCTGTGCGGCATTTGTCAGGGCATCCCAGTCCAATTCGGCAAAGAATACCGGGACTTTGAGGTCGCATTTGGCCGAGGCTGCACGGCTGACGATGCCGAGTGTTCCGAGGGCTTTGCCTTTGCGCGTGCTTACGCTCATTGCTGCGGCAAAGAGTTTGTTCGGTTCGGCCGCGGCATATACGATGTCGTGAGCGACGTCAAATCCGAGGTGACACAGGATATTGTCTACATGTGCACGCAGGTCATAGAACGAGGCCTCGAGTGCCGGAGCCTGCCACGATGCAACGCGGCTGTCGCCGGTAAGCCACAGAGCCAAGCGAGCGCCCTGGCTGAAGGGACGCAGAGGCGCTTCGGCCGTGCTTTCGCGGCTGCCGTCATAGAAGTACACATTGCCAAACTCGTACATAGCCAAGTCTTTGGACTTGCGGTTGACGTTATGCGCAATGCTTTCGAGGCCGCCATAGAGCAGTGTACGACGCATCACGGCCAGGTCTTGACTCAGAGGATTGAGCAAACGCACGCAGCGTTCGGGTTCATCATCCTGATAGTACGATACGGCGGTAAGCGAATTATTGAGAATTTCGCGGAAACCGGCGCCGCTCAACTGATTGGCAACGATACGCTGCATATCGGCAGCAGCATCGGTGGTGCTTTTATAGGACAAAGATGAGCGCACTTGCAGCGGCATCTCTATCTTGTTGTATCCATATATTCGGAGAATATCTTCGACCACATCGCACGGACGGGTTACATCTACGCGGTATGTGGGCACGGCCAGCAGGCGCGATGTCGGGTCGGATGCGTCGCCGTGGCGCTCGAGTGTCTCGACTTCGAGGGCTTCGAGTATGGCATCTACAGCGGCCGAGGGCACTTTTTGACCCACGAGGCTATCCATATATGTTGTTTCGAGGAGCACGCGAGGGCGATGCACCTTCTCGGGATATACATCCTGAATTTCGCCGATGATGGTACCGCCTGCGAGGGCTTTGACCATAAGCGCTGCCACTTTGAGTATGTAAATACAGCCGTTGGCATCCAGTCCGCGTTCGTAGCGGAAGGACGCATCGGTGCTCAGGCCGTGGCGGCGAGCTGTGCGGCGAACGCTGGTAGCATTGAAGCATGCGCTTTCGAGGAATACCGAGGTGGTCTGCTCGGTGACGCCGCTGTCAAGGCCGCCGAAGACGCCGGCAATGCACATGGGGCGCAAATTGCCGTCGCAAATCATCAGGTCGGCAGCATCCAGCGTACGTTCTACTCCGTCCAGGGTCGTAAACTTGGTGCCCTGTTCGCAGGTGCGCACTACTATGGCATCGCCGCCGATATGTGCACGGTCGAAGCAGTGCAGCGGTTGACCCAGACCGTGAAGTATGTAGTTGGTGATATCTACGACATTATTGATGGGATGCAAGCCGATAAGGCGGAGACGCTTCTGCAGCCACTCGGGGCTGGGTGCCACCTTGACGCCTTCTATGGTGACGCCGCAATAGCGCGGACATGCCTGCGGTGCATCTACGCGGACACTCACGCCCTTGACCGACGGGTCGTCTATGGCAAAATCATCCACCGACGGACGGCGGGCACGCACGGGAGCAAAGCCTTCGGCATTGGCTGTCAAGTATGCAGCCAAATCGCGAGCCACGCCATAATGCGAAGCCGCATCTATGCGATTGGGCGTAATGTCCACTTCTACGACATCCTCGTCCTGTACGCCGAAATACTCGGCTGCGGGAGTGCCAGGAGCGGGAAGGTTATCGCCGGTGATGACAATAATACCGTCATGCGATGTACCGACGCCAATCTCGTCTTCGGCGCAAATCATACCCATGGATTCGACACCGCGAATCTTGGATTTCTTAATTGTAAACTCCTTGTCGCCATCATAAAGCACCGTGCCGACGGTAGCAACAACGACAGTCTGTCCGGCTGCAACATTGGGCGCGCCGCAGACTATTTGTTCGGGGTTTTCGCCGCCAAGGTCGACGGTGGTGATGTGCAAGTGGTCGCTGTTGGGGTGCTCGACACAAGTCAGCACCTTACCTATAACGATACCACGGAGGCCGCCACGGATAGTCTCCACTGTATGAATGCCTTCGCATTCAAGTCCTATGGAGGTCAACGCTGCTGCCAATTGTTCGGCCGATAAGTCAAAATCGACATAATCTTTCAGCCAGGAGTACGATATATTCATGGGTGTAAATATGTTTGCGTTCTTATGACTTGCAAAGTTACAAACTTTTTTTCAATTAGCGCCTCCCCTACCTTTATACATTATTATAAAAGAGCCGCGAAATCACAAAAAAGCCGTGAGACAAGGTCTGCAAGTCTACTCAAAGCTCATAATCCAATCAAGCTCACCCGCAAGCCGACCCAAAATCGGCGCTAAAAGCCCCATATTCCACGCTATTTCGGGTATACTCGCGATATCAAGCCGTTGACCACGCGATCGAAGTCGCGCTCGGCTTCAAGGCCGTCCGTAGCCATAATCATCAGGCGAACGCTCTCGCCGCCGGGACGATACGGAGGTTGCAAGTAATCACGTCCGCGCCAAAGCCGCAGGTCGTGGCGCTCATAAAATCCGATGCGACGGCACGCCATCTCGCCGAAGCTTTCAGGCTCAACCTCCAAGACTACGGGCTCTTCCGGATTCATGGCCGTAACGGCATCTACGATGGCTCCGCCTATGCCACCGTTGCGTATGCTTTCTGACGTAGCAAGGTGTTCTACATATCTGTATCCATCAAGCGTCCAGACGGTTATAAACCCGGCAAACTCGCCGGACTCCCCACAATACGCGGCATAACACGTCATCGGAACCGTATCGCTGTCCACATTATGCGCCTGGGCATCCAAGTCACGGCGCTCATTCTCGGGGAAAGCACGTACCAGCAGCGCCTCTATTGCGGCATAATCCGGGCTGTCGGTAGTAATAGGACGTAACGTAATCTGTCGTTGCATAGTTTTTCTGTCTAATGTTTCGGAGCACAAAGATACAAACATTTAGCCGAACAACACCGGCTCTCGAATTCGTAGTAATTATTTCAGCCGACGCCACGCATCTTTCGGTCCGACAGAACGACATCCGGGCATAATATTCGTACGCCGAACACGTTATAAACTTCACTTTTGGCACGCTGTTTGCAAAGCACAAAAGTGTGGCTGTCAATACCATTGCAAGACGCGTATGCCACATTAAGATTATTTAATACGGAAAAATTTCCATAATACATCCAGACATACGTTACATAACAAAAAAAGTTGCTAACTTTGCACTTGAAATACAAGGCCAGATAAAGGCTAAAACACTGAAACTAAGGTAAAACAAGATTAATACTAACAACAATGAGCAAACTCGAAGAAATCAAACAGCAACGTCTGCCCGAGATTAAGGCCGCCCTTGCCAAATATGGCATCAACGGCACCACCGAAGTTGTGTACAACCCCACTTACGATGAGCTTTTCAACGAAGAGACCAAACCTTCGCTCGAAGGCTACGAAAAAGGCAAAGTCACCGAACTCGGTGCTGTAGACGTAATGACCGGCGTCTACACCGGCCGCTCGCCCAAAGACAAATTCATCGTAATGGACGAGAACTCCAAGGACACCGTTTGGTGGACAACCGAGGGTTACAAAAACGACAACAAGCCCGCAAGCCAAGAGGCATGGAAGGCTGTCAAAGAGCTCGCAGTCAACGAACTCGGCAACAAGAAACTCTACGTCGTTGACGGCTTCTGCGGTGCAAACAAAGACACCCGCATGGCAGTGCGCTTCATCATGGAAGTTGCATGGCAGGCTCACTTCGTAACCAATATGTTCATCCGCCCCACCGCTGACGAACTCGCCGACTTCACCCCCGACTTCATCGTATACAACGCTTCCAAGGCCAAAGTTACAAACTTCAAGGAACTGGGTCTGAACAGCGAAACCGCCGTTGTATTCAACATCACCAGCCGCGAGCAGGTAATCATCAACACCTGGTACGGTGGCGAAATGAAGAAAGGTATGTTCTCGATGATGAACTACTTCTTGCCCCTGCGCGGCATCGCTTCGATGCACTGCAGCGCCAACACCGATATGGAAGGCAAGAACACCGCCATCTTCTTCGGCCTCAGCGGAACAGGCAAAACCACTCTTTCGACCGACCCCAAACGTCTGCTCATCGGCGATGACGAACACGGCTGGGACGACAACGGCGTCTTCAACTTCGAAGGCGGCTGCTACGCCAAGGTTATCAACCTCGACAAGGACAGCGAACCTGACATCTACAACGCCATCCGCCGCAACGCACTCCTCGAGAACGTAACCGTTGACGAAAACGGCAAGATCGACTTCGCCGACAAGAGCGTCACCGAGAACACCCGCGTATCCTATCCTATCGACCACATCGAAAAGATTGTACGCCCCATCAGTGCAGGTCCCGCCGCTAAGAACGTCATCTTCCTCAGCGCCGACGCATTCGGAGTTCTGCCCCCCGTATCCATCCTGACACCCGAACAGACCAAGTACTACTTCCTGAGCGGCTTCACCGCCAAACTCGCCGGAACAGAACGCGGTATCACCGAGCCCACCCCCACCTTCTCGGCATGCTTCGGCCAGGCCTTCCTGGAACTGCACCCCACCAAATATGCAGAGGAACTCGTTAAGAAGATGGAAAAATCCGGTGCTAAGGCATACCTGGTCAACACCGGCTGGAACGGTACCGGCAAGCGTATCTCCATCCGCGACACCCGCGGCATCATCGACGCCATCCTCGACGGCTCCATCCTCAAAGCTCCTACAAAGAAGCTCCCCATCTTCGATTTCGAAGTGCCCACCGAACTGCCCGGCGTAGATCCCAAGATCCTCGACCCGCGCGACACCTACACCAACGTCGAAGACTGGAACGTCAAGGCCAAAGACCTCGCTGCTCGCTTCATCAAGAACTTCAACAAATACGAGAACAACGCTGCCGGTAAGGCACTCGTTGCTGCCGGTCCTCAGCTCTAAGCTGCAGCACTGACACTCGTCAAACTCCTATAAGCGAGGAGGGTATCCCGATACGGGACACCCTCCTCGCTTTTCTTTTTGCTCTGTAGCTCATGACAAGTTCATCCGCTTAGACGCGAATACGACAAAGGGAGGCATACACGACTGTATAGATGTACACCAAAACGTTCGCGAATCTCGAAATTCGCGAAGAACTTCAATAGAAAGTAAGTTATGAATTGTCTGCGTAAATATTCGCCGGCAAAAGCCGTCGCCGTCAGCGCAGCACGTACAACGGGCTGGACTCGAAGCGAGGCAAAGCAGCCAACAGCACATCCGAAGTACCGGGAGCCGGCATGACGGCATAATCCGCGGACATCACCTTGCGGCCAACGCCTTCGAGCGCCTTACGCATAGTCTCCGTGGCTGTCTCGGGCGTATTATTGTCGTGCGACAGATGACACAGAAAGACGTGACTCAGGTGCGCTTCGGGATGTTCAACAGCCACCGAAGCCACGGCTGCGGCAGCCTGACGGTTGTCCAAATGGCCACATTCGCTTTCGATACGAGCCTGCAAATATGGCGGATAGGTGCCATTATGCAGCATCTCCAAGTCGTAATTCGATTCTATCATCAAGTAATTGGCTCGGCGCACATACGCCTCGGCACGTTCGGTAAGATAGCCCGTATCCGTCACCACTACAAAATGGCGCTGACCGGTGTCGATGTCGAATCCTACGTTGTCGGTGCCGTCATGGCTGGTCTCGAAAGGCGTGATATTCAGCCCGGCAGCCTCGAAGGCAAATTCCTTGTATATAGGCTTATGATAGTCCTTAATACGGCGCGACAGGCTGCTGCGACGCAATATACCCGAAAGGCAACGCGGCGTGCAATACAGCAGCATGTGGCGATTGTTACGCAGCAACGAATACGCATATCGCACATGGTCACTGTGGTCATGCGTCAGAATAATACCCGCAATTTTCTTTATATCCAAGCCGTTAGCCTCGAGCGCCTCCGTCACCTTCTTGGAGTCCACACCGGCATCTATGAGTACGCCGCGTCCTCCCGGAGCTCCTATATATGCACAATTGCCGCTGCTGCCGCTTCCGAAGGATACGAACAGCAGCTTTTGCGGACGTTCAAGAGCCGAGGTGTTTACCAGAATGTCCTGATTGGATGCATCGGGCGAAACAGGAGCCTTGGGCGCCGCAACAGCCGCACGGTTATCCGCTTCAGTCATGTCGATATCCACATTATCAAACAACCCCGGCATATCGTCCAGGGCGCGTGACAAGCGGCGACGGCGTTTAGGCATAGGAGACATAATTTATTCGAACAATAGGAATATGGTGGGTATTTTGTTGTAGCAGTATTTGCGACGACGCCATCCGGCAAGAGTATCGGTGATGATACTTTCCGAGGCGCCGGAAATGTCGGCGGCCACGCACAGGCGCATCTGCGCCGGCAGTGTCTGGGCCAGGGTGGCAATGAGGCGGTCGTTGCGATACGGAGTCTCGATAAATATCTGTGTCTGCTTGTCGCGCTGTACCGCCTGCACCAGCCGATGTAAGGTGCGCGTTCGTGCCGATGCGTCTATGGGCAGATAGCCGTGGAAAGCGAAGCTTTGGCCGTTCATACCACTGGCCATCAGCGCCATCAGAATACTCGACGGTCCGACCAAAGGAACCACGCGCAAGCCCTCGCGTTGAGCTACGGCCACCGCATCGGCGCCCGGATCGGCAACGGCCGGACATCCGGCTTCGCTGATGACGCCCATGGCGTGACCGCGACGCAAAGGTTCGAGCATCGGGGGCACGGCCGCAGCATCCGTATGTTCGCTCAGTTCGACAAATTCGAGGGTGTCAATGTCTATGTCGCGGCAGCAGCGCTTGAGGAAGCGACGCGCCGACCGAATATTTTCCACAATAAAGTAGCGTATAGACTTGACAATCTCGATATTACGCGCCGGCAGAACATCCTCCACAGCCCCATCGGAGAGTGGCACGGGAATAAGATATAACGCCGGGGCAAGAACCGAAGCGGCGACACGTGCCGTCAGCGGTTCCAAGCCCTGCGTACGCGTATCGTCTGTTTCGGCCGGGGATTTCATTGCGGCACAAAGTTACGAAAAATGCACCGCACCCACAACCCCCACACATCCAAAAAACCTGAAGCGTGGGCGCATTTTTGCCATCTTGCGCCGCAACAGCCGAAGTAACTCTCACAAAAAAATCGTATATTTGCACTTTCGGAGGAATACGCACCGCGTGTCCCCGAGAGACTAATGCACAACTATCTAAATATACCATTTTGAATATCAAGACCATAACCGTCATGGCAGCCGCTTTTGCCGTGACATTT
Organism: Roseburia faecis; assembly: GCA_963614475.1. Classification (GTDB taxonomy): domain Bacteria; phylum Bacteroidota; class Bacteroidia; order Bacteroidales; family Muribaculaceae; genus CAG-873. The sequence continues at coordinate 3,384 of CAVEDT010000023.1, read as the reverse complement.
GCATCCAGCCCCGCCGAGGCCTGCACAAGCCTTATCGCGACTCCGGGCGCCACTGTCGCCGGCAGCGCCATGATTACGTACGCCGCCGACAGCCACGAACTTTACGGTGAGCTGTACTCGCACATAGGAGGCGACCACGCCCCCGGCACCAAACGTGCCATCATCGACTGGAACACCCAAAAGCCCCTGGGCGAAATCGATGAAGTACCTCACACCTATTCGACGATAGGCAATATGAACGAATTCGGCCTGACAATATCCGAGACCACATGGGGCGGACGTCCCGAGTTGCTCGGCACAGGCCTCATCGACTACGGCTCGCTGATATATATCACCTTGGAGCGTGCACGCACCGCACGCGAAGCCATCACCGTAATGACCTCGCTCGTCGACAAATACGGCTATTCGTCTGACGGCGAAAGCTTCAGCATCGCCGATGCCGATGAGGTATGGATTATGGAACTCATAGGCAAAGGCAAGCACGACAAAGGCGCCGTATGGGTGGCTCGTCGCGTACCCGACGGATACATCAGCGGACACGCCAACAACGCGCGTATACATACCTTCCCACTCAAAGATCCGGAAACGCTGTACAGCAAGGACGTCATTTCCTTCGCTCGAAAATGCGGATATTACAAAGGCAAGGACGAAGACTTTGACTTCTCACGCGCCTACTCGATATACGATATGCTGTCTATGCGCGGCTGCGACGGACGCGTCTGGAGCTACTTCAACCGCTTTACGACCAAAGGCAGCATGGACGCCTATCTGCCCTGGATACTGCGCGGCCAAGGCGAGCCTATGCCTCTGTGGGTGCTTCCCGAGCGAAAACTGACTGCGCAGGACCTCAAGGATATGATGCGCGACCACTTCGAAGGCACACCCATGGACATGACCAAGGACATAGGCGCCGGTCCGTTTGACGTTCCCTATCGCTGGCGTCCATTGACCTACAAAGTAGACGGCGTCGAATACACGCACGAACGAGCCATCGCCACGCAGCAGACCGGATTTTCCTTTGTCGCAGACATCAATAGCGCACGTCCCGATGCCATGCGCGGCATTCTGTGGTTCGGCGTTGACGATGCCAACACCTGCGTATACATCCCCGTATTCAATAGTCTGAAAATGCCGCCCTACCAGCTTGCACACGGCAACGGCGACCTGCTCACGCTCTCCTGGGACTCGATGTTCTGGGTCACCAATTACGTAGCCAACCAAGCCTACAACCGTTACAGCCAAATGATTGGCGACATTCGCAAAGTCCAGGAAGACCTCGAAGTCCAAATGACCGTCAGCGCCGGCAAAGCCGAAGAAATGTGCAGCACGCTGTCCTATGACGATGCAGCCAAGTACCTTGCCGAAATCACCAATTATTGGGCCGAAAAATGCACCAAGGATTACCGCGCTTTGGGCGATATGCTCTTCGTCAAATACTTGGACGGAAACATCAAGAAGCAGAACGAAGACGGCACCTTCAGCCGCACTCCATACGGACTTGCCGACAAGCCCGCCTACGGTGGATATGACGAGCGCTACTACCGCTCCATAGTCAACGAGCAGGGCGACCGACTCAAAGTAATACCCGTGGAATAATGGTGACAGACCCCGAAATAATCCCGACCGACACTCAAGTCGGCACGCAAGCCGAAAAAGCCGGCACTTCGCCGGGCAAGGCCAAGCGCGTACTCGGCATTGTCCTACGATACGGCATACCGCTGATTGTAAGCATCTTGCTGTGCAAACTGCTTTTCGACGGCATGGATTGGGACGAGATGATACAAATCATCCGCGACCAATGCCATTTCCAATGGATAGCATTAGCACTGTTTATCAGCATCTTCAGTCACATCTTCCGCGCCATGCGCTGGCGCATCCAACTGCGAGCCATAGGCGTCAACCCGTCTTTGTTTGCGCTGGTATTGAGCATCTTCGGCACATACGCCGTCAACCTCGTACTGCCGCGCTTGGGCGAAATTTGGCGCTCGGGATATATCGCACGTCGTCAGGACGCCCCGTTCTCCAAGGTCTTCGGCAGTATGGTCGCCGACCGTCTGGCCGACACCGTCACCGTCCTACTGCTCACCATCGTGACCTTCATCCTGGCCGCCGGAGCGCTCTCGCAGTACTTTTCGACCACGCACGGGCTCGAAGGCATAGGCCGAATGTTGGCCTCGCCCTGGCTTTGGGTGGCAATAGTCGCTTTTATCGCCATATTGTGGTGGATGCTGGCGTGCAAAACCGAGAATAAGGCCTTACGGCGCTTCCAAGACTTTGTGCGCGGACTTTGGAACGGCTTTGCGGCCATATTCACCATGCCCGGCAAAGTGCGCTGGCTGATACTCACCGTATGCATCTGGGGCTGCTACTTCTCGCAACTATACGTGGCTTTCTTCGCTTTCGACTTCACGGCCGACATCGTGTCACAGCATACCGCTCTGGCCGTGCTTGTCGCCTTCGTATTCTCCAGCCTCAGCATGGGAGTACCTTCCAACGGCGGCATAGGCCCGTGGCAATGGTCTATAATCTTTGCCTTAGGTATTTACGGTCTGGCCAAAGGCCCGGCAACAGCTTTTGCCAACCTCGTGATGGGCGCGCAAACAGCGCTGCTAATTCTCTTAGGCATATTCACCTTTGTCTGCATCGCCATAGGCAAGAAGTCTGCCAAGGGCAATAACGAAACACTCAGTTCCGACAAAAACAAAAACATAGCATAATGTCAAAAGTCATCATCATCGGCGCCGGCGGCGTAGGTACAGTTGTCGCCCACAAATGCGCCCAAAACCCCGAAGTCTTCACCGACATCGTCATCGCCACACGCACGCTCTCCAAGTGCCAAGCCTTGGCCAAGTTACTCTCCGAAAAGTACAATCACAAGAGCATCAAAGCCGACAGCGTCGACGCCGATGACGTAGCTCAATTGTGCGAACTGCTACGTCGCCATAAGCCCGAACTCGTAATCAATGTCGCCCTGCCTTATCAGGACCTCACCATCATGGAGGCATGGCTGCAATGCGGCGTCAACGATATGGATACGGCCAATTACGAGCCGCGCGACGAGGCACACTTCGAGTATTCGTGGCAGTGGGCTTACCGTCAGCGCTTTGCCGACGCAGGCCTGACAGCCATACTCGGCTGCGGATTCGACCCGGGCGTCAGCGGAATATTCACCGCATACGCTGCCAAGCACTATTTCAAGGCTATGGAGACCCTGGATATCGTCGACTGCAACGCCGGCAACCACGGCAAGGCTTTCGCAACCAACTTCAACCCCGAAATCAACATCCGCGAAATCACTCAAAACGGACGCTACTGGCAAGACGGCAAATGGATTACCACCGGCCCGCTGGAGATACACAAGTCACTGACCTACCCCAATATAGG
>CAVEDT010000022.1:0-12098 GCA_963614475.1 Roseburia faecis | reverse complement strand
CCCGCCGGTTTGGGCGAAATCATCAACGACGGACACTCGCTGATGTCCGCCGAAGCCACCACTTCGGGCGTACTCACAGTCACTTCGGCCAACGGCATCAAAGCCACCGTCAACGTCTTCCTGACCGGCACCAAGGACATCACGGCCAAGTACGAGACCGTAGTGCTCAATAAGACCCGTAAATGGGAAGCCGAGATAGAGACCACGTACACCGGCACCACCAAGATGCCTCTGGCCGCACGCACCATGACCTGGAGTACGGCTGACGCTTCCGTGGCTACCGTTACACCCGAAGGCCTGGTTACGCCCGTGGCCAACGGCGAGACCGTCATTACCGGCGTACGCGGCGAAATTACGGTCAATATCAACGTCAAGGTTCAGATAGCCGGCTCTAAAGTCGCTCCCGCCGACCGCCTTATGCGCGTGGCCGAATGGAAGACCACCAATATCGGTATGACCTCCGTAGCCCTTACGCCAAACGAAAACGGCACCAACGTGGACTACGTCATCAAGAGCACTCGCGGCGCCCGTATCTCGGTGCTTCCCGAGGCCGATATCTTCAGCCATCCTCAGAGTGTACGCGTACGCCTCAATCCCGGCACCGCCAAGATTACCGACGTGACCGTGACCCTGAAGGCCAATAACGCCATCGGTGTCGTTTCCAAGAAATTCACCGACGTCAAGGCCGGCGAAATGAACACCTTCGACATGCCCATCGCCGAATACTTCGACGAAAGCGACATAGGCATCTATCCCGTACGCTTTGTATCCGTAGCTATGGGTATCGGCGGCAAGACCAAGACCGACTACCACGTCGAAATCCCCGGCATCGAGGCCGTGTATGACGAATCGACTCTCTCGGTAGACGAGATCAAGGCTGACGCCGGCGACAGCGCCGACAGTCGCTTCTTCAGCGTCAACGGCGACATCGTGACGGTATCCGCACCCGCAGACATCGTGATTGTAGACGCCGCAGGTCGCACCATTGCCGCCTACACCGGCGTGACCGATGTAACGCTGCCCAAGGGCGTAGCCGTGGTAAGCGCTACGACAGCCGACGGCACCGTACACGCCCTCAAGGTGGTACGTTGATTTTACCGACATATCGGCCGTAGCCATACGCGACGACCGAATCCCGTATACAAGGGCGATGCAGCCGAGGGTTGCACCGCCCTTGTCTTTTTTTGTCCCTTCGCCGTGGATGCAGACAGACATCGGCTACGGACGCAGACAGACATCGGCTACGGATGCAGACAGACATCGGCTACGGATGCAGACAGACATCGGCTACGGATACAAACGAACTTAGTTAATATCCAAAAACGAGTCAACCAATTTCAGGAACTGCCGAAAGACGCCTTTTTTGATACGAAAGCCCCGATTTTATCGACTGACAGCGACGCCGATTGGCGCTTTTTTTGTAACTTTGGGGCGTGAAGTTGAAGGCAATCAAATATGCCGTAATAATGACTGTAGCCATGCTTGCAGGTAGCGAGTGGGCTGCGGCCGTACCCGTAGCGTCTCGCCCGGGCGCCGTGATGCGCTCGACCGTGTCTGCCACGGATGAGGGCGATATCGAGGTGGCTGTGCGCGGTTTGACAATATACGTCACCACGCCGCGGCCTATGCAGGTGAAGATTTTCACCATACTCGGCCAATTGATTGTCCAGCAGAACGTGTCGGCGGGGACTACGCGTCTCAGTGTCAGTGCTCGCGGCATATACATACTCAAGGCCGGTGATGCCACCTGCCGTATAACCGTGTAACCTCCGAGCTGAAGCCGGAGTTACATCCAACATCATAGACATCCCACAATATGGATAATATCAGTGTAAAGATTGTGAATGCTTCCGGACACGCGCTTCCGATGTATGCCACGGCCTTGTCCGCCGGTATGGACGTGCGGGCGCACTTGTCCGAACCGATAGTACTTGGTCCGCTTGAACGCGCTCTTATTCCCACGGGGTTGCGCGTTCAGCTCCCCGAAGGCTACGAGATGCAGCTGCGTCCGCGCAGCGGCCTGGCCCTCAAGCACGGCATTACCCTGGTCAATACGCCCGGGACGATAGATGCCGACTATCGCGGCGAAATCGGAGTAATTCTTATCAACCTTTCCGACCGACCCTTTACGGTCAATGACGGCGAGCGCATTTGTCAGATGGTGATAGCGCCCTATACCCGAGTGGAATGGACGCCGACCGAGACTTTGGACGACAGCGAGCGCGGTGCCGGAGGCTTCGGCCACACCGGAGTCAAGTGAATTGCCCCGGGACGAGGACGAGACCGTTTCCGCGTGCGGAAGCGCTGCTTTCGGGACCGCCGCCCCGAGGTTTGTAGACTAAAACAATAATAACAACAGTCAAATATGACCCTACGTCGAGCATTTGGCACAATGGCGGCTATGGTGATACTGATGGCCGCAGTATCGTGGGCGGCTTCCGGCCACCGTTCCGCCTCATGGGAAAAGAACGCGGACTTGCGTAAGGCCGATTACGCCTATTTGCAGGCCCTGTCGGCCATTAATATCGACTCCAACGACTTGGCACAACGCCTTGTCGAATATGCCGCGGCCCTCGATCCCGAGGATGTCAATATCAAGGCCCTGCAAGCGTTGTTGACGCTGAATATGAATCCCGATTCGGCCGAGGTATATCGCAGCTATGCCGTGTTGTGGGACGAGTTTCGCGCCGATCCGACGCAATACTACAACGGCTCGGCCATAGCCTCAATAGCGCGCTATCTCCACCGCTATGACGACATCATCGAGGTATGGCGCACATTGGACTCCATATATCCCGAACGTACCGAAACGGCGGCCAATTTGGCCAATGCGTATATCGTCAAATATGCCACGGGCGACACCTCGGCGTATGCCAAGGCGATGGCCATTTTCGACCGTCTGGAACGCGGAACGGGCAAGGATATGGGCCTGTCGTCGCAGAAAATACGCGCTATGGCACTCAAAAAAGACACCGTGGCCATAGTGCGCGAGCTTAATCAACTGGAAGAAGCCAATCCGCGCGACCCGGACGTATTCCTGTATGCTTCCGAGATATACAAGACCATGAGCGTAGACTCGTCGCGCTACACATCCATACGCCGCGCCTGCGAAATAGACAGCACCTACGGCGCCGCGCTCATTGCCATGGCGCAGTATTATGCAGACAAGAACGACTCGGCGGCATACGACCGTCAGGTGTTCCGCGCTCTGGTAAGTCCGACTTTGGAGTACGAAACCAAGCACGAATTGTTGCGCGGATACGTGGGCCGTATGTACTCGGACACAGCCCAATGGCCGCGTATCGAGAATGTTTTTGCTCGTATGCAGCAGGTCAACCCCGGCGAGCCGTCGCTGCACTCGTTGTACAGCGCCTTCGAGTACACCTGCGGCAATTTGGTACAGGCCACCGAGCAGATGGAATATGCCTTATCGCTTGACCCGTCGGATGCGGACGTGCGCTCGTCGCTGTACTCGCTCCAACTGCAACGCGGTGATACAACGGCCGCCATAGCGACCGCCGTGGGCGGCATCACTTACTCGCCCGATAATCTTGCCTTCCCCATACTGGCGGCCTCGGCCAATATCGTCAACGGCAAGCCGCAAGAGGCTTTGGAGATACTGCATAAGGTCAAAATCAACGAGGTGAACAATCCCGAAGCCGTGTCCAATTTTATGTCCACATTAGGCGATGCCTATCAGGCGGCCGACTCGCTGGGCAAGGCTATCGAGACGTACAATAAGTCCATAGAAATTTATCCCTCCAATTTCCTGGCGTATAATAACGCCGCTTACGCCATGGCCCAGAATGACACGCTGCTGGACCAGGCGTTGTCGTATGCACGTTATGCAGTGCTCTCAGATATGGAAAATCCCACGTATTTAGATACTTACGCGTGGGTATACTTCAAAAAACGCGACTATCCGCAGGCCAAGAAATACATCGACCTGACATTGAAATATTCGTCGCCGGCATCGACTCCCGCCGAGGACAGTATCGCCGTTGATTCGGTGATGCCTCCCGAAGGCTTTGGCTTCGATTCGATTGCGCCGGACACGGCATATATCGGCGCGGGAGGACCGTATGCCGAGACAGATACGATTGAAGGTGAAGACGACGAAGACGGCTTTGACACAAACGATATATTGTCTGCCGAAGTGCTGTCGCATGCAGGGGACATATACTTTATGAGCGGACTGCCCGAACAGGCGCTGAAGTTCTGGGAACGTGCGGCGCTCCTCGACCCCGACGACGAGATGCTGGCGCGTAAGGTCAAGTACAAGACCTATTTCTATGACGACAAGAAGAGCAAGGCCCAAAAGTCCGCTGACGACCGCGACAAGCAGCCCAAGGCAGGCACGTCCAAGCCCGAAACGTCCAAATCAAAGACCGGTAAGACGACGCCTTCCAAGACTACACCGTCAAAACCCGGGACTACCAAGCAAAAACGTTGACACTCAGATATGAAAGCCAAGAATATAATTCACGTAATGGTAGCCGCGCTGATATGCGGTATAGTTGCCGGATGTTCAAGCCGCAAGAGCGCATTGTCGTCCGCCCCGGAAGGCGGCGCATGGCACGATATGACCATTCCGGTCAAATTGTCGCTCAAGGCTCCGGCGTCGTTCACGCTGGGCGGTCGAGCCACAATCGTGCGAGACAGCGTGGTGTATATGTCCTTCCGCGTACTCGGGTTCGAGGCCGCGGTGCTCAACGTGACTGCCGATTCGGTATTTTTTGTAGACAAATACCACAAGTATTTCTTTGCCGAGTCGATGGACGCCGTCCTCGGTCGGTATCGCAAGGATATGGGCATAGGGCATATACAGGAATTGTTGATGGGGCGCTCGCCCTTGGCCGTAGACAACATCGTCACCTTCGGCGCGACTTCGGCGCTGCCCGTACGCATCACTTACAGCGACTACGATAATGTGTGCTCCGGTCCCGTGGCACGTATCGTCGGCATAGATGCCACGATGAAGAAAATGAACGTGCGTGCCGCTGTCGAGTGGACGCCCTCGTCGGCACGGTGCAACACCTATCCGCAAGTGCGTTTTCGCCGTCCCGGCAACGGTTTTCGCCGCATTACCATCGCCGAGGCCCAACAGATGTTTAAGAACATAACGCTCTGATATGAAAAAGCTTGCAGCCATAGTCATTGCCGTCATGGCCTGTGTCGTTGCCGGCACCGCCTTTGCCCCGGATGCCTATGCCAAGAAGTCGCGCAAGGCCAAGCCGCGCACGGCGGCCGCAGCACCCAAGCCGCGTACGGCCTCGGACATCAAGCGCGAGCGGACAAATACGGCGCGCGAAATCACCGAAACGCGCCGCAAAATCGATGACAATAAGCGCGCGACACAACGCCAGCTCAATCAGCTCAACGATCTCAATTCGCGTATATTTACCCAAAACAGACATATATCGTCGCTGCAAGTCACTGTGGACTCGCTCAATCGCGGCATATCATCGATGCAGGACTCGATACAGGCTATGGAGGCGCTTGTCGACTCGCTACGCGCCGATGTGGCTGTGGCCTTGCGCCAGCAGCGTGCACGCCGCCGCCAAGCCAATAACTTGGCTTTTGTCTTCGCATCCAAGGACTTCAATATGGCGGTGCGCCGCATCGGCTACCTTAAACAGCTTAACCGACATCGCGTGGCCAAAATTATGCGATTGCGCCAAGCCATAGCGCAGTTGGACAGCCGCCGCAACGATTTGAACAATATGCGGGCACGCCAGACCGACGCCCTCAATCAGCTGAGTGTGGCGCGTAACGTCCTGGTGACACAACAAAATCAGTCGCAACAGATGGTCAACGACTTACGCCGCCAAGGATCGTCCTTGCAGAACGTCTTGGCCGAACGCCGTCGCCGTATGCAGCAATTGGACCGCGAATTGGACCGTATCATCGCCGAGGAGCAACGCCGCATAGCTCGCGAGCAGGAGGAAGCACGTCGCCGCGAACGTCAGCGGCAGCAACGTGAGCGTGAGCGTCAACAGCAGCGTGATCGTCAGCAGCAAAACCAACCGGGGCAGACTCAGCCGTCCAAGCCGTCCAAACCCACCGCGCCCGAGCCACCCGTGACCGAGACGGCGGCGGATGTGGCAGCGCGCAAGTTAACCGGTAGTTTCGAGGCCAATAAGGGCCGTATGCCGTTCCCCGTATCGGGCAAATATACCATTACCGCCACCTTTGGCACTCAGACCTACGAGGGATTGACCATCAGCAGCTCGGGCATAGAAATGCACACTGCACCGGGAGCACGCGCTCGCGCCGTCTTTGCCGGAACGGTGCGCTCCATCAGCTATATGGCCGGGCTGAATATGGTGATTATCGTCACCCACGGCAAGTACCTCACCATATATGGCGGCATCGGAACGCTCAATGTCAAAAAGGGAGACCAGGTGGTCGCCGGACAGGCCCTGGGTACGCTGTTTACGGACAAGGTGGAGAACGTGACCCGGCTGCACTTCGAGGTGCGTCTGGGTGCCCGCAAACTTAATCCTTTGGAATGGGTCGCTCGGTAAGTCGTATCCTCGGGTCGATAAGCCTGTTTTCGGGCATACGCGTGCTCAGCATCGTATGCTCGCTGGTGCGTAATAAGCTTTTTGCCGTGCTTGTCGGACCGATAGGCCTCGGTCTGCTGATGCTGTACAATACGACGCTGGACCTTGTCTCGATAATTACGCGTATGTCCATGGACCAGAGCGCCGTGCGCGATGTTGCACGCGAGGGAGCGGCCTCGGCCGGCGATACCGCGGCGGTGGTGCGTCGCTGGAGCCTATGGCTCGGATGCGGTGGCATGGCGCTGATACTGCTGCTTTCGCCGCTGTTGAGCTATTGGATGTTTGACACCACGGACAAGTGGTGGACCTTGGCCATACTGTCGCCGGTGGCATTGTGCTCGTCTTACGGCGGCGCCGAGAATGCTTTGATGCAGGGGCTCGGGCGCCTTCGTCGCTTGGCCAAGAGCGGCGCGGTGGCGGCGGTAGCCTCCACTTTGGTTGCCGTAGCCCTTATATGGTGGTTGCGCGAGTCTTCGGTGATTCCGGTGATACTTGCCGCCTCGATATGTATGGCCGTGGCGGCTCATTTCTATCGTGTACGCACGCCGCGCAGCGCCCTGGCCGCTCGCGAGATTATACGTCGCGGACGCGGATTTGTCCGTTTGGGGGCACTGATGACGCTTTCGGCGGTGGTGACGCAGTTGATGAATTACGTCTTTGTCCTATGGCTCAACCATACGGGGTCTACCGCCGACCTCGGACTTTATCAGGCGGGATATACAATCATCAATACCTATGTCGGGGTGGTGCTTACCGGCGCATGGGTGGAATACTATCCGCATCTGTCGGCGGTGACGCACTCGCGGCATCGCACTTCGGTGCTCGTCGCGCATGAGTGCGAACTGGCTTTGCGCATACTTGTGCCCGTGGTTATGGGTATGATTGTACTTGACGGACTGATGGTGCGCATCTTGTATGCCGAACGTTTTCTGGAGATGCTGCCGCTGGTTTCGATAGGTATCATCGGCGTATTTTTCCGTGCGACGTCTTGGTGCATGGCTTTTGTTATTTTGGCCAAGGGCGATGGCGCGGTCTACATCCTTACCGAGAGCCTCAGCGCATTCTTAGGACTGGCACTCAATGTCTTGGGCTATTCGCTCCGGCGCTTTGAGGGTCTGGGCGTGTCCTACATCGTATGGTACGCATCGTATACGGTCATCACCTACGTGGTGTATGCACGCCGCTATCACCTTGTATGGCCGCGCCGACTGTGGCTGTTGCTGGCCGTGGTGACGGGAGCCGCCGTGCTTACGCTTGTGCTCAAGGATTTTGTCTCGCCGTGGGTGGCAGCCATCGTGCCGCTCGTCGCTACGGTACCGGCTGTGCGTCCGCTGTTGCGCCCGTGGCTTGAGGCGTTCAGACGCAGACATGCATAAGCCGGTAAATAGCTCCGATTTATCTGCCATAGAGTACCTGCTACAGCTATAAAAGCCATAATAGCTATAATAGCCGTTACCGCCGATATAGGCGTCTGTTCGCTTTTGTCGTGATATTGTGTCGCTTAATCAAAGACGTCGCCGACGGTAGCTTCCTCGGTTTCAGCCTCGGGGCCTTCGTAGCCGTCGCACAGGCTGATGCCGGGCGGGAAGGCGAAGGCGGTGCTTTGGCTGTACGGCAATGTCTTGTCGTCGTAGACCTTGCGCATGTATCGGCCGTAAATAGGCAGTGCCATTTCGGCGCCTTGGCCGTCGGCCATGCTGTTGAAGTGTATGTAGCGTTCGTCACCGCCGACCCATACACCGGACACCAGCTCGGGCGTGAAGCCCATGAACCAGCCGTCGGCGTTGAAGTTGGTTGTACCGGTCTTGCCGCCTATCTGCGCTGTCAGTGCGTACGGGGCACGGCGCAGACGGTTGCCGGTACCGGAGTCGACGACGTTGAGCAGTATCGACAGTATGCGGTAATATGCTGTTTCGCTGATGACTTCGGTCTGATTGGGCGAGAATTGAGCCAGGACGTTGCCGTTATTGTCGGTGATGGCGGTGACGTATATGGGGTCTACGCGCATACCCTTATTGGCGAAGGCGCTATATGCGGCCACCATCTCGCGTACCGAGACTTCGCAGGGACCCAAAGCGAGGGACATCACCGAGGGCAACTTGTTGGTAATGCCGAGGTTGTGCATCAGGTTGACCAATCGTGACGGGCCGACTTCGTTGATTAGTCGTGCCGAAATCCAGTTGTTTGAATTGGTTAGTGCCCAGCGCAGATCCACCATTTCGCCGATGCGTGCGTGTCCCGAGTTGCGCGGCGACCAGACGTTGCCGGCGGCATCGGTATAGGTGGGCTGTGCGTTCAGGAAGGTGCTGCAAGGCGAGAATCCGCTTTCCATAGCCAGGGTGTATAGGAACGGCTTGATGGTCGAGCCTATCTGTCGGCGGCCTATGGACACCATATCGTATTGGAAGAATCGGAAGTCCGGTCCGCCGACGTATGCCTTGACGTGGCCGTTGCGCGGGTCCATGGACATAAATCCGGTGCGCAGGAAGGTCTTGACGTACAGTATTGAGTCGCGCGGGGTCATGGTCTTTTCGACGGGTCCGTCGTAGGAGAATAGCGTCATGTCCACCGGGGTGTTGAACTGGCGCGTGATTTCTTCGTCGGAGAGTCCGGCGGCTTTGGCCACGCGGTAGCGCTCGCTTTGGCGTATGGCGTTGCGTATGAGCTTCTCGCGTCCGGCGGCGCTGAGTTCGTTGGGGTTGGTGGTGTATGGCATTCCGCGTTTTTCGCGGTCGAAGCGGCGTTGCAGGTCGGACATGTGCTCGTGCACGGCCTCCTCGGCGTAGCGTTGCATACGCGAGTCGATGGTGGTGTAGATGCGCAGTCCGTCGGAGTAGATGTCATAGTACGAACCGTCGGCCTTGGGATTCTTGGCGATCCAGCCGTACAGGGGGTTGGTTTCCCACGCTATGGAATCGTCCACAAAACGTTGCTGATCCCAGGAGGGATAATTGGAGCGTTCGGGCTTCTTGGCGGTGAGGTTGCGGCGCAGTTCTTCGCGGAAGTAGGGTGCGATGCCGTCGTTGTGGTCCATGCGGTGGAAGTCGAGGCCCAGGGGCAGGCGGCTGAGCGAGTCGCGCTGTGCTTCGCTGATCAGCCCGGCTTTCTGCATTTGCTCGAAGACGGTGTTGCGGCGTTTGGTGGCGCGCTCGGGATGGCGTACGGGGTTGTAGAATGTCGGGTTTTTGACCATACCCACCAGCAAGGCTGATTCCTGAAGGTTGAGGTTGCGTGCCTCCTTATTGAAGTATACTTGAGCGGCCGATTTGATGCCCACGGCGTTGTATAGGAAGTCAAATTGGTTGAGGTACATCTTGACAATCTCTTCCTTGGAGTAGTAGCGCTCGAGTTTGATGGCTATCATCCATTCGATGGGCTTCTGCATGGCGCGTTCGAAGAATCCGTCGCTCGGCGGAGTGTACAGCAGCTTGGCCAACTGTTGGGTGATGGTCGAACCGCCGCCGGCGCTCTTGTCGCGTAGTATGACGGTCTTGACGATGGCGCGGAACAGGGCGCGGAAGTCGATGCCCGAGTGCTCCTCGAAACGGGCGTCTTCGGTGGCTACCAGGGCGTCCACCACGTGCTGCGATATTTCGTCGTAATCGGCGTAGACGCGGTTGCCGGTGCTGCGGAAGTAGCGACCCATTTCGACGCCGTCGGCGGTGTACACTACCGAGGCAAAGCGGTCTTTAGGATTCTTGAGTTCTTCGACGGGCGGCATGTAGCCGATGATGCCGTTGTATACCAGGATGAAAAACAGCAGTCCGGCGGCTGCAAGGCTGCCGAAGACTATCCACATGCGGCGGACAATGAGGCGATTGCGCTCATCGCGGCTCAGCGGAGCGCCGTTGTCTTGCTTGCGGCGGCTGTCTTGTGCATTATTGTCGGGTGTGATGATGCTCATGCATGAATTGTCATAAAGGTGACGGCGCATTGCGCCTTGTGTGCAAAATTACAAATAATAGCGCTTACGGCAAAATAAGCGCGGCTTTCCGGGCGTATTTTTGCGCAAAAAATACGTCCCGGCATCGTGTCGGCCGGGACGTGGTGTCGTGCAAAGCGTCGGGGGCGTGTATCATCGGGCACGCGCGATGCTCGGCGGCGGTATCAAGCGGGTCACTTGTGCGTCAAAATGCACGGAAATTGAGCTTGAATGTCAGGGTGGGGTACACCTTGAGGGCGTCGGCAATCTTATTGAAGGTGTTGTCGTCCTCGACGGCGGCATCGTCAATTTCGCCGTAATCGGTGTATAGCTTGGGCTTGCCTTGGAATTGCACGCCGAGGTCTATGGCAAAGTTGACCAGCTTGCCGGGTACGGCACGACCCCAGCCGATGCCGACGTAGGGACGGAAGCTCTTCACGGTCAGGCCGCCGGAAATATTGCCCTGCGGATCGACGGGAATCTTGTAGTCGCCGATGACAGCGCCGCCGTTTTGTGCGGCTATGGCTGCCAGTTCGGGCGCTTGGCCGGTGATTTTGAGCAGCGTTCCACCGCCGAAGTAAGCGCCTACGGCTACGTAGAACGGCACTACGGGCGCCGGGTAGACGTTGAAGATGACCTGACCTTGGACGCGACCCAGGTCGCCCTTGAGGTTGACCGTACCGGTGCGGTTGACGGTCGCTACGCTATAGGCGTAATCGGCGTCGGCGTTGAAGGTGATGCCCGGCATATAGGATACGCCGGCGCGCAGATTGACAAACCCGGTGATGGGAGTGGCCACCTCGAAGGACACACCGTTGGTGCCGACGGCGGCGCCGATGCCGAGATGATTGAAGACATTGGGAGCGGCTTGCGCTCCAAGAAGGCCGGCCCATAGAAGGATGGCGGTGAAAAGTTTTCTCATATTAATTATTTATTGTTATAAATTTCGGTGTGGTGGTATTAGGACCCGTCGATGTCGAGTGACGGTGCCTGTTTTGCAAAGGTAGTAAGCGCCGCCCGTTATTCCAAGCCTAAGGAGCAATAAATGCCCGTTTTGTCCTTTTGTGACATGCGAATGTCTTATTTGGCAAAGTGTCCGAGCAGTCGCGCGGCGGCACGTCCCATACGGCTGTGCCACAGCGGCACCAAGGCGCGATTGCGTCGTTGCAGGTTGTGAATTTCGCCGTAGGGCGATATGCGCCGCTCGGGACGGTCGGCGATAGCGTTGAGAAATTCGGCCAGACGTGTGTCCATACGCGCCACCGACTCGCTCGCGTGCGAAGGTGCCCGCAGCATGGCCAGGTAGGCCGACGGGTCGTTGTCCAGACGCCGTAACTCGGCCACGAGACTGTCGAGAGTCGCGTAATCGTCGACGCAGACAAAAGCCTCGGGATTGAAGTCGCGCTTGGCCGCCTCCGCGCCCCAGTATATAGGAACGGTAGCGGCTGCCAGCGGCTCGAGCAACTTCTCGGTGACGTAGCCCGGCATGGACGAATTTTCGAGCGCGAGATTGAACTTGTAGCCGCCGATAAACGAGATTTTGTCCGCAACCCGTCCGCCGACGTTGTTGCGAAAAGCGCCGCCATAGGCCAGAGGACGATAAGCCTCGA
>CAVEDT010000021.1:0-12148 GCA_963614475.1 Roseburia faecis | reverse complement strand
ATGCAGAGGGTATTAAAACAATATGGGTACACAACAACCATTAGCGGCGTTTCTGATAAGGTTGAAAACGCCATTTTTACAGGAAACGCAATATGGATTATTTCTGCGACCGAAAAAAGGGATTCTACTGAATATACTCACGCCTTTGTTGTCGACGGCCGAATGTTTATCAAGTTCCATCATTTGGGATACGTAGTCGACCCAAACATAATTCCGCCTCAAATAATCGCAACCGAAGAAGACTACACAGCCTATTACGACTATGTGCACATCAATTGGGGATGGGATGGTACATCTAATGGATATTTCTTCAACGGCAGATACGATACAGCAAAGCCAAAATCATTCGATAACTCCCTTGACGGCAATATGAGCTGGAATTTCACCACCAATTTTTGTTATATAACAGCTTATCGTTAACAATATGAAACCCAACAAACTAACACTACTGAGCATCGTGGCGTTATTCGTCACGGGATGCTCGTCCGAAGCGAACGAAGAGCAAGACAACGGTCCTAAGTCGCGTATGGAACTGAATGCCGAGGAAGAGGCTATCAGCGAAACTGAGATAGAAAATGCCTTTGCCGTCTTTGAAGATATGGCAACCACCTTCACACCCTACCAAGACAATATCGTGTATTCCCCGTTAAGCAAAGATTTGTGTCTCGGAATGGTGGCCAACGCACTTGTGGACGGCGACCGCGACAGAATTGTCGGAAAAATGGGTGCCTCGTCAGCAACCGCGCTCAACGAGTTCAACAAAAACCGTCTAAACTATTTCTCCTACAGTGGCAAAAAAGCGAAAGTATTCTTTGCCAACTCGATATGGGCAAATAGTCAGTTTATGACTTCAGAGCAGGAGTTCGGAGCGGCGGCCGGCGTCATAAAGCAGTACTATGATGCCGAATGTCGTATCCTTGACTTTGGCAACACGGACGTCCGGGCTCAAATAAATAAATGGTGCTCGGAGAAGACAAACGGGCTGATTGACAATATAGAAAACACACAACCCACAGACGAAAACACCCAAAGTATCATCATAAATACAATGTATTTTGATTGCGCATGGGTACAACCGTTCACGAAAGGTTCCGCAACACAAAGCACTTTTTATGAAGCAGACGGTATTCATCCCAGAGGTCTCGTAAAAGCGATGCAAGCTATACGGACTTTGCCTGCCATCTGGACGAATTCTTTTGCCGCATTTGCAATGCCTTATGCAGACTGCAATTACTCGGCTGTATTTGTCCTGCCGGATCGGGATAAAACCATATTTGACATTCTTCCGGAGGTAAAAGAAATGCTTTTGACGAGACAACTTGACAATGCAGAACCTCAAAGATGCACTATCGGAATACCCATTTTCTCGGTACAACAAGATAACGACATATCCGAATATGTAAAACAATCCGGTCTCGACATAGACAATTGTGCTTTGACCGGTTTTGTCGGCGATATAGTTTCCACTATTAAACAGGCTATAGGTTTGACTGTTACTGAAACAGGGACAAAAGTAGTAACGAAGACGGAATGGGATGGAACAGTAAGCGCCAACCCCGGCACACCAATCACTCTTGACCGACCGTTCTTGATGATAGTCAAGGACAACAATCACGGCAGCATTCTGCTGATGGCAGCCATCCAAATGCCTAAGGAATAAGACCTCGGTAAGGCATAAGCCTACACGCACACTTAAACACACAAGACGCCACCCCGTGGAGGGAAGTGGCGTCTTGTGCGTGTTATATCGATGCGACCGACTATTCGGAGACTCAATCATTCGGTCCCCGTCCTATTCTTATTGTTGTGCCGTGCTGTCCGGCTGCGCAACCGTGCGCGCACGCAGCGAGTCGGTGGCCGCATTTATGCCGTCAAAGACGTCTGCAGCAGTCTTGCTACCCAGCACTGCCGGCGCCATATTGATGACGGTAGAGGGCAGAGTGTCATTGTATGACGACTTAAGCTCGCCCGAAGGAAATATGGCCATCCAAATATTAAGCAAGACACTGAAAATCAGGGCATATTTGAGTATGGCAAATACAGCTCCGGCGATATTGTCCACGCGTCCCAAACTGAGACTGTCAAAAAGCGTGCGTATCGTACCGGCCAAAAAACGAGCCGCCACCATCACGACAATGAAGATAATGGCGTACGACATCACTGTGTGCAACAACACTGTGTCCGCGCTATCCTCCGGTGACGAAAATTTGGCGGCCACGATACCGCTGAACACGCGACATAGGATGATGGCGGCCACAATACCGACAACGCTGCCGGCCTGAGACATCACACCGCGACGCCATCCGTATATAGCGCCGCCAAGGACTATGACTATGCAGATTATATCAAAAAGTGTCATTGTGCAATTGGGTTGAGTATATGGTGATAATATATGTGCCCTTAGGCCGTGCAAAGTTACAACTTAAAATTGAAATATACGCTCCCCTGCAATCATCGCACGGGCCGCGGCAATGCTTATGCCGAGGCCCGATTTTTCGTCTAAAAGCAGAATTGTTGGTAAATATCGGAAATAAACGATACAATGTTTTGATATTTACCTTATTTTTGCAGGCGCAAATCACCGCTTCGGCCGAGCGACATCAAACCGAAGACCCCGGGTGTCGGTTACACATAATAGGTCGTACGCCAAAGTCGTGAATGACAGCGACAAACGCAACAGCGATTTCCAATAGAAACAGCAAAAATAATACATATACAACCAAACACTATGAGGTCACAAACACGCATCCTCGCAATACTTGCGCTCACGGCCACCGTCACTGTGTGTGCGCGCGCCCAAGGCATCAGCGTCTCCGAAGGTGCCGCTGCCGGCGGCGCGGTCTACACCTTGGAGCAGTGCCGCAGCCTGGCCTTGGCCAATAATAAACAGCTGATGATAGCTCGCCAATCGGTAGACAAGGCACACTATCAGAACAAAGAGGCCTTTGCTGCATATCTGCCGGCCTTGGACTTTGCCGGCGGATATATGTACAACCAAAAGGAGCTGTCCATATTCTCCAAAGACCAATTGCTGCCCGTCAAGACCTTCAACCCCACGACCAACAGCTATGACTTCAACCTGGTGACCAATCCCGCCACGGGACAGCCGGTGAAGACTCCCGACGGCCAGTACATACCCTCGCAGGTGGCACTGATACCCAAAGAATCAATGACCTACGACATACACAACGTGTTCTTCGGCGCCGTTACCCTGACCCAACCCGTATACATGGGCGGCAAGATTGTGGCCATGAACCGCCTGACCAAGTACGCCGAAGAACTGGCGCAGCAAATGCACCTCTCCGAAGCCGAAAATGTCATCTACGCCGTCGATGCCGCCTATTGGCAAGTGGTATCGCTCAAAAACAAGCGTGACCTCGCCTCGGCATACGTCAACCTGCTTGACTCGCTGGACCGCAACGTCCGCCTGATGGAACAGCAGGGCGTGGCCACCAAGAGCGACCGCCTGAGCGTGGACGTCAAGCTCAACTCGGCACAAGTGGACCTCGCCAAAGTCGAGAACGGTCTGACGCTCTCGCGCATGGCCCTGGCTCAAGTGTGCGGTCTGCCTATCAACGCCGGGATGTGCGTCACCGACGAAGAAGTACGCTCCGGCATCATCGAAGCTCCCGACCTGTCGGCCACAGCCATAGACAGCGCGTACGTACGTCGTCACGACCTGCGCGCACTCTCGCTGGGCATAGACATCGCCGGACAGCAAAAGAAGGTGGCCCTGTCATCGATGCTTCCCAATATCGCACTCATGGGTACATACAGCTTCTCCAACCCCAATATGTTCAACGGCTTCGAGAAACGCTTTAGCGGCGCATTCTCCGTAGGCGTAATGGTCAAGATACCCCTGTGGCACTGGGGCGGCGACTACGCCAAGTACCGCGCCGCCGCAGTGGACGAGACCGTGATGCGCCTGCGCCTTGACGATGCGCGCGAGATGGTCAATCTCCAAGTCAGCCAAGCATCCTATAAGGCACAGGAAGCCTATAAGACCTATCACACCACGCTGGCCAATCTCGAAAGCGCCGACGAAAACCTGCGCACCGCCACCGTGGGCTTCCGCGAAGGCGTGGTCACCAGCGATGACGTCATGGCCGCGCAGACCGCATGGCTCAAGGCCAATAGCGAAAACATCGATGCGATGATAGATGTCAAGCTGTGCAACACCTATCTCGACAAAGTCCTGGGCAAACTCGACACCACGCCGAGGCAGTGACGACCGAGACCCACGACCCGGTATACGACACAATACGCTCTTCGCCCAATCGCACCCATATCACCTAATAACACCGTCTAATCATACACCGTAAATAATTATGTCAGAAGACACCCCCATCTACCCCACTCCATCACCCAAGGAGGAAGCCCGCGCCAACCGCTCGCTCATGATTACACTGGTGGCACTGACGGCCGCCATAGCCGCCGTTGTCATCATCGGATTTCTGTGTCTCAACCGCCCGGACAACATCATCGAAGGCCAGGTGGACGGCACCACCGTTCGCATCTCGGGCAAGCTGCCCGGACGCCTCGCCGAAGTATATGTACACGAGGGCGATACGGTCACGGCCGGCGATACACTGGCACGTATCCACTCGTCCGTAGTCGAGGCTCAACTGGCTCAGGCCGAAGCCATGCGCAACGTTGCACGCGCCCAGAACCAAAAAGCCGAAGCCGGCACTCGCAGCCAAATCATCGAGGCCGCACGCGACATGCTGGCACAAGCCGAAGCCGCTCAGACCATAGCCAAGAAGACATACGAACGTATGCAGAACCTCTATAACGACGGCGTAGTCACCGCGCAGAAACGTGATGAAGCCAAGGCCGCCTACGATGCCGCCACGGCACAGGCCGGAGCCGCACGCAGCCAACTCAACCTGGCTCTCGCCGGCGCACAAAACGAAGACAAACGCAGCGCCGCCGCCATGGTCAGCGCCGCCGACGGGTCGGTCGAACAAGTGCAAGCCGTACTCGAAGACAGCTATCTGATAGCTCCGTGCGACGGCACCATCGACCAGATATATCCCGAAGCAGGCGAATTGGTGGCCACCGGAACACCCATCATGAGCGTACTCAAACACGAGCGTCAAGTCATCTTCAACGTCCGTGAAGAAATGCTCAATACCCTCAAAATGGGCCAGAAAATCACTGTAATGATTCCCGCCCTGGGACAAAAGGAAATCAAGGCTCGTATATTCTACATCCGCGACATGGGTTCGTATGCCGTATGGCGCGCCACCAAGGCCACCGGCCAATGGGATTCGCGCACATTCGAAATCAAGGCTCGCCCCGTAGATGCCGTCGAAGGCCTGCGTCCCGGAATGACAGCCATACTTCGCGACTGAACATCGTACCCCTAACATCTCGGCCGAAATTATGAATCCGCTTATAGCAACCATGCGCCGCGAACTGCGACGGCTGGTATCACGTAAGGCATACATCTTTGCCTTTTTCGTGGTACCCTTGGGCTGTACGCTCTTCTTCCTCAGCCTGATGGATCAAGGGCTGCCGCTGCATGTGCCCACAGCCATAGTCGATCAAGACCACTCGGCCATGTCGCGCGAAATTACGCGCACACTCAACGCCAATTCGCTGGTGACAATCACGCGCACCGAAGAGACATATTCGGACGCCGTGGCCGCCGTGCGCCGCGGTCAGGTCTACGGCTTTTTCGTCATACCCAAAGACTTCGAAGCCGATGCCGTGGCCGGCCGCACCCCGGTCATAGACTATTACAGCAATATGACCTATTATGTGCCCGGCACCTTCCTGTTCAAAGGCTTCAAGACCACCTCGGTGACCTCGGCCGCCGGAATGATGCGCGCCTCGCTTACCGCCTCGGGTATGGAGGCTGACCAAGCCATGAACCTCGTACAGCCTATGACCATCGAGACGCACGCCCCGGGCAACCCGTGGACCAATTACTCGATGTACCTCACCCCCTCGTTTATGATGACGATGTTGGCGCTGATGGTGCTGCTGGTGACCGCATTTTCCATCACCCAGGAAATCAAATGGCGCTCCTCGCCCGAATGGTTGGAAACAGCCGGCGGAAGCATCACCGTGGCCGTCTTCGGCAAACTGCTGCCCCATACGGTATTGTTCACCCTGACGGGCTGGGCCATGGGGGCCGTCATCTTCGGATTCGGCGGTTTCCCGCTGCAAGGTCCCATATGGGCGCTGATGCTGGGACTGCTGCTGATGGTGGTGGCCAATCAGGCTCTGGCCGTGTTCATCTGTTCGCTGCTGCCCAATCCGCGTATGGCTCTGAGTATCTGCGCGCTCCTGGGCATCCTCAGCTTCTCCATAGCCGGGCTGTCCTTCCCCGTCGAGAGCATGTACGGCGGCATTGCCGTACTCTCGTACATCGTTCCGGTACGCTACATGTTCCTACTATATGTCAATACCGGCTTCAACGGCCTGCCGCTGTACTACTCGCGCTGGATGTTCGTCATCCTCGCCATATTCCCGGCATTGGCCGCATTTGCACTGTGGCGCCTCAAGAAGGCTTGCCTCAAGCCCGTGTACGTTCCCTGATGTTTAATGAAGTCCAATGAAGATTTTTCACGCAATATATAAATGGCTGGCCGATGTGGCCGACGTCTTCCGCAGCGAGTTCGGCGTGCTGCGCCGCGATGCCGGCGTGCTGCTATTCTTTTTCGGGCTGCCGCTGTTCTACCCCATAGTATACACGCTGATATACAATCCCGAAGTGGTGCGCGACATCCCCATAGCTGTAGTCGACCTCAGCCATACGGCCGAATCACGCAACCTCGCGCGTCGTCTCGACGCCACCTCGGCCATTGCAGTGAACTACCAATGCGCGGATATGGCCGAGGCTCGCGACCTGATGGCTCGCGGCGAAATATACGGCATCCTCCGTATTCCGCACGACTATGCGCGCGACATCGGCCGCGGTATCACCGCCCACGTCGATTTCTACAGCGATATGACGCTGTTGCTGCGCTACCGCACCTTCGTGGGCGCACTCACGGACGTGCAACTGGAGACCTGCACCGAAATCACGGCAAACAAACTCAGCGCCGCCGGCATCTCCTCCTCGGGATTGCCCATAAGCAACCGCAGCCACTTCATGGGCGACCCGGAGGAAGGCTACGCATCCTTCGTCATCCCGGGCATCGTCATCCTTATACTGCAGCAAAGTATGCTGTTGGGCATCACCATGATAGGCGCCACCTCGCGTGAGCGTCGCCGCTTCTACGGCGGCCGCGATCCGCTACGCTCCGACCGCCACGGCCTGAGCGCCACTGTCTGGGGCCGCGCCCTGGTATACTTCCTGTGCTATATACCCATGACAATATACATCCTGCACTGGATTCCGGAGATTTTCGGCCTGCCGCATTACGGCTCGGCCACAGACTATCTGCTGCTGATGGTGCCGATGCTGCTGGCCACGGCTTTCTTGGGCCAAGCCCTGACATACCTGGTGCGCGAACGCGAGATGGCTTTCATCATCTTCGTATTCTCGTCCGTAATATTCCTATTCCTCAGCGGTATGGTATGGCCGCGCTACGCCATGTCCACCCCCTGGCTGCTTTGCGGCGACCTCATCCCGGGCGTCTGGGGCATCGAGGGCTTTATACGCATCAACAACAACGGTGCCACCCTGGCCGAAGTCTCCTCGTCCTACTACTGGCTTTGGGGCTTGACGGCACTGTATTTTGTGGCAGCCTTGGCCGTCACCGCCTATCTGCGACGTCCGCTGACACGCACGACAAAATAACACCGTTAAGCACTGATTGAACGCATTTTGCACCGCGTCTACCGAGTTTTGATGCAAAACTTGTTGGCGCGGTGCAAAAAATGTGCTATCTTCGCAGAATGAAACTGTCTGTACGAGACATACACAAGAGCTACGGCTCGATGGAAGTGCTGCGAGGCATCAGCGTAGATGTCGCCGAGAGTGCCGTGACCGCCATTGTCGGCCCCAGCGGCGCCGGCAAAAGTACGCTGCTGCACATTATGGGCACACTTGACCGCCCGGACAGCGGCAGCGTCCTCATCGACGGCACGGACGTCACCTCGCTACGCGACAAGGCTTTGAGCCGATTGCGCAACACCACCGTGGGTTTCGTATTCCAAAGCCACCGCCTGCTGCCCGAATTCTCCATCGTCGAGAACGTGGCTATGCCGTGCCTCGTAGGTGGTATGGGGCGGCGCGAAGCTATGGAACGCGCACGCCGTTGGCTGGAGCGTCTCGGCCTTGCCGAAAGGCTCAATCATCGCCCCTCCGAATTGTCCGGCGGCGAGTGTCAGCGTGCCGCCGTGGCTCGCGCACTGGTCAACGATGCTCCCCTGCTATTGGCCGACGAGCCATCGGGCAGCCTCGACAGCGAAAACCGCCGACGGATGCATCGCCTGTTCTTCGACCTGCGCGACACCTACGGCACCACCGTGGTCATCGTCACCCACGACAGCGAATTGGCCGCCGATGCCGACCACGTGTTGCACATCGCCGACGGACAGCTGGTCAGCGAACAAACACCGGCGACCGACACCGACCCGCAAAAAAGTCGGGACACAGATGCAAGATTGGACACCCCGACGGATTTATAGGTATATCGAAACAAAACAAACAACATAACACTCAAAAAAAACAAGTACAACTATGATCACCAAGATGATATGCCGGATGCTTCCGGTTGTGGCAATGGCGCTGTTTGCCTGCTCGTGTAACAACGACGACAATAACGACCCCTCAAAGGACGGCAACCAAATAGACTTCGTAACAGTCAAGTCAATCACCAACGCCGGCACATCCTTCGAAGTGCAGAAGGAAGGCGACTCGCCCGTGGCCACACTCATCACGACCAAGAAACTCTCCGATGACGTCAAGGTAGGCCAGCGCATACTGCTGCGCTACTTCCCCGCCAACGGACAGCCCTATACCAGCGGCAACATCACCCCCACGGGATATATGACAATCTACGGCAACGGCGACCCCGTAGCCGTCAAGAAGAGCGAAGACGTCGGCGGATTTGCCTCCGAAGACGTCATCATCGAGATATGCCAGCGCACCGGCAAGTACGTCAATGTGGCCGCTCGCTGCTTTATGCTCAACGCTCCCACCGAATTTGACCTAATATGCGATCAGAGCACCTTGGCCGATGCCGAACCGGTGCTTTACCTGATATACAAGAGCGACAGCAATAGCGTCGACGGCGCTTACAAGGTGACCTACGGCTCGTGGGACATCTCGCAGATCTGGAACCTGTCCACCTGCAAGAGCATACGCGTCAAGTACGCCACCACCGAGGGCACCAAGAGCGTGACCATGATCAAGGACGCCTCGCAAATCACTCCCGCCGAATAATTCGGTTGCGGAATACATACCGTGCTGCCGATGTCGACGGACCACCTCCGTCGACATCGGCAAATTCCCCTGAAAATACATATAAACTATACACAAGATACATGCCTTATGGACAACAACAAGAACAATAACAACGAAATCAAAATAGAACTCCCCGCCGAAGTTGCCGCAGGACACTACAGCAACCTCGCCGTGATAGCACACAGTGCCAACGAATTCTATCTCGACTTTATCGCCGTGGCACCCAATATGCCGCAGGCCAAGGTGCAGACCCGCGTCATTATGACTCCCGAAAACGCTAAGAATCTGCTGTTTGCCCTGCGCGACAACATCGCCAAGTACGAAAGCACCTTCGGAGACATCGAACGCATCGTACCCAAGAACAACACCCCGGAAAAATCCGGATTTACAGCCTGAGACGATGAGTGCCGACCTTTCGGGCATACGCCCCAACGACCTGTGCATCTACAACTCGATGAGCCGCGGCAAGGAGGCCTTCAAACCCCTGCACGCTCCGCTCGTGGGCATGTACGTCTGCGGCCCTACGGTGTACGGCGATGCACACCTGGGTCACGCACGTCCCGCCATAACATTTGATATCGTACTGCGCTATCTGCGCCACCTGGGATACAAGGTGCGCTATGTACGCAACATCACCGACGTCGGACACCTGGAACACGATGCGGACGACGGCGAAGACAAAATCGCAAAGAAGGCTCGCCTCGAACAACTCGAACCCATGGAAGTGGTGCAATACTACCTCAACCGCTACCACCACGACATGGAGGCGCTCAATGTGCTGCCACCCAGCATCGAACCCCACGCCTCGGGACACATCATCGAGCAAATCGAATATATCAAGAAAATTCTTGACGCCGGATACGCATACGTCAGCGACGGAAACGTCTATTTCGACGTGCCCAAGTTCAATCGCGACTACGGATACGGACGCCTCAGCGGCCGCAACATCGACGAGTTGCTGGCCACCACACGCGCACTCGACGGACAGGAGTCCAAGCACAACCCCACAGACTTCGCCCTCTGGAAAAAAGCCGCGCCGGAGCATATCATGCACTGGCCGTCGCCCTGGAGCGAAGGCTTCCCCGGATGGCATCTCGAGTGCAGCACCATGAGCGAGAAATACCTCGGCGAGGAATTCGACATACACGGTGGCGGAATGGACCTCAAATTCCCGCACCACGAATGCGAGATAGCACAAAGCGTGGCCCACAACGGACATCCCAGCGTCAGAGTATGGATGCACAACAATATGATCACCATCAACGGCAAGAAGATGGGCAAATCGTTGGGCAATTTCATCACCCTCGAGCAGTTCTTCACCGGCAGCCACGAGCTTTTGCAGCAGGCATATACGCCGATGACCATCCGCTTCTTCATCCTGCAGGCGCACTACCGCGGCACCGTAGACTTCTCCAACGAGGCATTGCAAGGTGCCGAGCGTGCATTGCGCCGCCTCACCGAGGCCTACGGACGCCTGGCCGAGCTGCGCGCTTCGGCAGACGCGCCCTCATTGGCCGAGACCGTGAGCGAATTGCGCCGCCGCTGCTACGAAGCCATGGACGACGATTTCAATACGCCTATGGTACTGGCCACGCTGTTCGAAGCCGCCGGACTTATCAACAAAATCAATGACGGCACCGTCAGCGCCCCCGCAGACGATATCGCCGACATCCGCGCACTCATGGACACCTTCATGGTCGAGATTCTCGGCCTGCGTCCCGACGTCCAAGGCGTGGACTCCGGAGCCGACGGCACGGACGCCCTCGCACCCTTCCGCGGCGCCGTAGACCTGCTGCTGGACATCCGCCTCAACGCCAAGCGCAACCGCGACTTCGCCACCAGCGACGCCATACGCGACCGCCTGGCCGCCCTGGGCTTCACCATCAAGGACACCAAGGACGGTTTTGAGTGGACACTGGACTGATTTCGGACAACACCGGCCCCGCCTAAATCCCGTCTGTGACAATGGATACGGACACACACACGACGACAGAGCCTGAAGCCTTCGAGCCTCAGGCTCTGTCGGCACGTGTCACCGCCGCGCTCGGATATGAGCCCAACAGTCAGCAACGCGCCGTCATCGACGCGCTGACGCGCTTTGTAGCACCGCTGACACAGCAGCAGGACCGGACCGGGCCCGATGTAGACGCCGTATTCATCCTCAACGGATACGCCGGAACGGGCAAGACCTCGCTCACCGCCGCGCTGACACGCGCCCTGGCCGACATCAACGTCCCCTCGGTGCTGATGGCGCCCACAGGTCGCGCTGCCAAGGTCTTTGCCGGCTACGCACACCGCACGGCCTACACCATACACCGCAAGATATACCGCCACAGCCTCGGCGGCGAAGTACCGGGATTGCAGGAAAATAAAGCCGTAGGCACGCTATTCATCGTCGACGAAGCCTCCATGATTTCGGGCGGCAATCCCGGCGGACACGAAGACCTGCTCGGCGACCTCATACAATACGTCTATGCCGGACTCGGCTGCCGTATGCTCCTCATAGGCGACACAGCCCAACTGCCACCCGTAGGCATGGACCGCTCACCGGCCATGAACCCCGAAGTGCTGCACACCTACGGACTGCGCGTGACGCGAGCCACACTCACCGCCATAGCGCGCCAACGAGCCGACAGCGGCATCCTGGCCAATGCCACGATGCTGCGACGCGCTATGCGCGATGCCGCCGCCGGACGCGACCGATTACGCATGCCCGCGCTCCTCACCGACGGATTCAGCGACATCGACATCACCTCGCCCGAGGAACTGCCCGAAGCCATCGAA
>CAVEDT010000020.1:0-12195 GCA_963614475.1 Roseburia faecis | reverse complement strand
GTGTCAGGTAGTCCTTGGACATTATCACCGGAATGACGGGATTGGACGGGTCGAAGGTCCAGTCCCGAGGGTTGATGTCGAGGAATTCGTCGGGGATGGCTTCGAAGAAAAGGTATGTAGACATCCGGCGTCCGCCCATTTCGATGGCGGCCATTACGGAGAAATCGGCGCCGGTGAATTGTCCGACGCGGCGTGTCCACGATTGATGTTCGATGTCCGCTATCTCGTCGGGCGAAAAGGATGTATCGCCGCCGGCACCCATAGTATTGAGCGCATTAACTTTCTTGGAGATAATGACATAGTCTTTGCTCAGGAACGAGTCTTCGCTGCCGATGGCCTCGGAGGTATCGCCGTAGAATTGCACGGCGGCGATGATGATGCTCAGGCCCACGAGATTGGCGATGGCGTAACCCACTATCTGCGATACCGAGATGTTGCGGCGCAGGAGTTTCCAGACGTTATTACTCATAGCTTTATGGTGTTGATAGCTGGGGCGTTATCGATGTCTGAAAGCAGCAAAGGATTGCCCACGGAGGTGGTGATGACGGCAGCCCCGGCTTCGCGCACAGCCTGCGCGATAATGGCGGCGACAACAAGGTTGTTGCGTCGGTCAAGGTGGCTCACCGGCTCGTCAAGTATGAGGAAATCAAAAGGTTGGCACAAGGCGCGGACTATGGCTACACGCTGTTGCTGGCCTATGGAGAGCAGAGCTGCCGGCGTATCGGCCTTGTGCTCTATCTCGAGGGCCTCGAGGCGGCTGCGGATCTCGGCCTCGGAACAAGCGTCGGTCAAGCGATTCTTGGTCCGAATGTTCTCCATAGCCGTCAACTCGGGGAAAAGTCGCATTTCCTGAGGCAATAGCGCTATATGGCGGCGGCGTATCTCGCACCACTCGCCCATGGAGAGCGATGCCAAGTCGCGGTCGTCAAAGAATATATGCCCCGAGTAGTCACGGCGGTTGCCGTAGACAAAGGAGCACAGCGACGACTTGCCCGTGCCGCTTTCGGCCTCTACAAGGTAGGCTCCGGCATCGCGGCGCAACGTCAAGTGGCGCAGCCATACCTGGGAATCGCACACGGGGCTGTCGTGCTCGCTGCCGACGAAAACTCGCGGCAGGACATTATCAAGTGTGATTGTTTCGATTCGTTTCATTGTCAATATTTTATTCGTCCGACGATGAGTCATCGACGGCGTTTCCGTGCAGTACGGCCGAAAGTCGGCGTAAGTCGGTACCGCGCAGCGTGACGACAAAACCGCGCTGATACACAACGGCTTCCACGCCGTCAAAGTGTACAATGCCGGTCGAGACAGGTGCTATACCCACAGCCATATACGCATCTCCGTCCTTATCGGATGCGCTTCTCGGTATCGGGGCAAAGCCGTCGAACAGCCGTGGCCTTTCGCCCAAGGCTATATTCAGCCGCATCAGAGTGTCGCCGACAGCCTCGACGCGCAATCCGTTTTGCTGTCCGAGGCGCTGCATCATCGAGGTCAAACGGCGCGTAGCCGCAGCGGCACCGCCTTCGGCGTATGGCAAAGACACACGTACCACGGCATCGGCATCCTGCATTTCGATGGCGGCGCGCAGTGTGCCACAGACATCACGCAGGATGTCGGACGTGGCTGCACATGCCAATTTTTCCTTGACACTCAAGCGGGGCTGTATGTAATCGGACATGGCATGAGCCAAGGCGCCGCGGCGCAGTCCGACGGCAACGGCGGCACATGCCGGACGGTCGGAGAGCGGTCCGTTGAGCGGTTGTGCGTACTCGCCGAAATCGTATACCGTTCCGGCGCTGTCGCGCAACTCGCCGCGTATCATCACCTTGCCTCCGCTATCCGTGGCCGTGGCTGTGATATACTTATCTTCCACACTCAGGGCCATAGCGACACCCGAACGCGGCTTCAGGGTCTCCCGCACCGGTTGCGGCAGTCTCGTGCCGGCATCCAGTATCGAGGAGACGGCTGCCACGGCATCGTCCACGGCTGTCGCCGAAGGCACAAGCCACACAAAGCGGCCGCCGACAATGACCGTACCGCCGGCGGCGACGCATACGCGACCGGCGATGCCGTCGCGGCTCAAGTCCACGCGTTCCCAGTCGCCGGTAGCATCTTCGGCCACAGCCACATCGGAGATGGCGGACACAAGGACGTTTATATCGCCGCAAGAGTGTATATACACCACCGGATCGGAGGCACTCAGGCGACATACACGCCCGAACAAGTCGCCGACATCGCCATCGAGGCCGAAGATATCATCGGCCTGCTGCCACGACATTGTCTCGGCCGAAGCTCCGGCGGGTATCGCGGCCAGGACATCGTCTAAGGTACCCTTTTGGATGCCGCTATCGCATGCTGATACCGACAGTAGCATCATCGCCACTGCCGGTATCAGCATACATTGACGCATTATATTCATTTGCACCAATGTTTCGATATTATATTACTTGCCTGCGCCGAAGACTTTTACGAGGTTGTCGTAGATGCTTCCCTCGGTTTCGGTCAGTGCCAGTACGGCGGTGCATGTTCCGCCGCCCTTGGGTGCGTCCACTACGAAGCTGACGCCGAAGGGTACTTCCAGTCCGGAGTATTTCTTCAGGAGGCTTTTGGTAAGTGCTATTTGGAATTCGCCGCACTTGCCTTCGAATTCGCCGGCCTTGAAGGAATTGGATTGCTTGGAGATAGGTGCATTGGACACTACCAGGGCATCACCTTCTTGCTTGATATACAGCTTGCCGTACGTAATTTTAGGCTGCGGGTCGTAATCTTCGCCGTAGAAGTCGGGCTCGGAGTAGTCGTTGTAGAAATCATCGTAGGAGTACTTCACGGGGATGTTCAGCACCATCTCGTTGCCGCTAACGACGGCCGAATCGACTGTCGCAGCAAGCATAGAAAGCATATCCTTGGCCTTGGAGGCGTTGTCGCCCTTGAGTTTGGCGGCCACGACGAAGTGCCAGTTGTTATATTCCATATCGGTGAACGAAGCAAGGCCGTTGAGCGGTCCGGCAGCGCCCATGAGTGAACCGCCGTCAAAGATGTCGTAGATGGCTTGTAGCTGCTCGATCATATTGCGATTCATTCCGGGCAGAGCGCCTAAGCCCATTGCCATATCCTTGGTGCTGCCGATGCCGACGCCGAAGGCCATGATGTCCTTGGGCGAAGCGTAGGCCAGCAGCGAGGCGTCAAAGCTGCCTGCCTGAGGTATGGTCTTGGTTTTGCCGTCAGCATCCATAAATTCGCCGCCCATAGTGATTTGGGAACCGTCAGCGTCCATATAGAAGCCCATAAAGCCCTTGGTGAGGTATTCCATGGAAGGCAGATCCTTGATTCCGGGCATCATCATATAGTCGGACAGAATTATATCGCCCATCTTCTTGCCGTTAATCAGCATACTGAAGATGCGATTCTGCGTCATGTAGTCCAGCTTCCAGTCGGCCAGCGGGCTTTCCTTGGCATTGTCGCGCCATTCGTCGATGGTGGCAGCGGCCTTGGAACGTTTGACTAAGGTGCCGTTCTTGATGGCCATGAAGCCCAGTTTGTCTTTGAGGGCTATCACATGGTTTTTATCGCCAATGGTGGTGTAACCGCCGTCCTCATCGATTTCGAGGTCTTCGTCACCGCTTGCGTCCTTCATCGATTTGCAGAACGTGTCTATATCGGTGACCGAGAAGATTACCAGCGCCGACATTTTTGCGCCCTTGCCGCGAACGCCAACTACGACATTGTCCCAGTCTACGCCCTTAAAGTCGAGCAGTTTGTCCATATCTTTATCGTTGGACACGAGTTGGGACAGCTCGTCGGACAGCTCGATTTGGCCGTCGGAGTTAGTCTTGCTATTGAGTTGTCCGAGGACGCGTTGTACATCGCCGGCCATCACCATCATGCAGTCGTCGGGGATGTATTCCTTGATTTTGTTAGACACCGAAGTGCTGTTGCCGCACGAAGTCAGCATCATCACGGCGGCGCATATCAGCGCCACCGGGGAGAGAATTTTTTTGAAGGTCATAATACTTATATTAATTATAGGTGTTTAATTTCACTTTTTTTTGCGCCGCGGCGGTGTGTCCGGGCTTATTACTCCTTGACGGCCTTGAAGCTCATGTCGAGGCCCTTGACCGAGTGCGTGAGTGCGCCCACGGAGATGAAATCGACGCCACACTCGCCATATCCGCGCAGGGTGTCGTAGGTGATGCCGCCCGAGGACTCGATTTCGACATGGCGGCCTTTTTCGTTGGCACGTATGTGCTTGACGGCCTCGCGGGTGCGTTCTACGCTGAAGTTGTCGAGCATTATGCGGTCTACATCGGCGACCAGGGCTTGGTCGATTTCGTCGAGGTTGCGCACTTCGACTTCAATTTTCAGATCTTTACCGTTGGCCTTGCACCAGTTTTTGGCAGCAGCCACGGCCTGCGGTATTCCGCCGGCAAAATCCACATGGTTGTCTTTGATAAGAATCATATCGAAGAGCCCGATACGGTGATTGGTGCCGCCGCCGATGCGCACGGCTTCTTTCTCGAGCATACGCATTCCGGGCGTGGTCTTGCGAGTGTCCAGGACGTGAGCGCCGGTACCTTCGAGGAGTGCCTGATAGCGTGCCGTGGTGGTGGCTATACCGGACATACGCTGCATGATATTGAGCATTATGCGCTCGGTCTGCAACAGCGAGCGTACGCGTCCGGTGACGCGGAAGGCGATATCGCCGGGCTTGACGTGCGCACCATCGTGTATGTACTCTTCCATACGCAATTCGGGGTCGAAGCGTTGGAACACTTTGCGTGCGATTTCCACACCGGCCAGGATGCCGGGTTCTTTGACGATAAGCTGCTGTGTACCCATTTCGTCTGCCGGGATAGTGCTCAGGGTGGTGGCATCGCCGTCACCGACGTCCTCGGCAAAAGCGAGATCCAACAGGTCGTCTATAAGTTGGTCTTTGGTCTTCATTATCTGTATCTTGGTGTATTTGCTGTGTATATATATGCCTGAGGGCACTTATTGTCTCGGTCTTCGCGGAACGTCTCCGCCGTTACGTCATCTCAACGGCTTACCACGCTGCGACAGCAGTGTCCACGGGCACGACATCCGCTGCGGCCGAGTCCGCCACTATGTTCACTTCGTCATCGGCGCCCTTGTCGTAGCGGGCATTCATGGCGGCATTCAGGAAGTCGCCCATATCTTCGTCGTTGACTCCCGGGACTTCGTCGCTCTCGATTGCGGACAAGGACTTGGAGTCGCTCTTGTCGTCGTTGCCCCATATCAATAATGCGGCCACGGCGCCTGCAGCGATGACTACCAAGGCTATGACTACATATATCCACGTCTTGTTTCGGCGCGGTTCGCTGCCGCTCGGCGCGGGCGAGGGTGTCGGCCCGGGTGCGGGGGTGTCTATGCGTATTGTTGCTTCTCTGTCGTCCGCGCCTATGAGGCGTGTGCGCGTATCGTCTTTTTCGGCATCGATGCCGGGATTGCTATCTTGCATATACTCTTAAGTTGTTGTACCACAGATAGTGGCCACCGATGTCGGCGACCGCTATCCGCGATATGAATTATTTCTTGGTTTTGGCGGCATCCAGCTGGTGCAGCAACTCGTCGACGGCGCGATGCAGCTGCTGGTCTTCGCCGGTGACGATGACTGCGGGGTCATTGGCCACGCGTACGTCGGGCTCAAGCTGGCTGTTTTCGAGGAAAGTACCTTCGGCGGTACGGTATCCGATTACGGGGATGCCGTATACCAGCGACGGGTCTTGCATGGTGACCCAGTTGACCGAGGTCATGGTTCCGGGTACGGGCATACCCACGAGTTTGCCTATGCCTTGGTGCTTGTACACCCAGGGAGTGCCGTGGGCGTTGCTGTAGCAGGCTTCGCACATCAGCATAATCGAGGGTTTGTTCCAGCGGCGCGACGGCATATCGCAGGTCTCGATGCCGCGTATTTCCTGGGTGAGGTATTTCTTGCCGCTGAAGAATACTTCGATGTCTTCGTGCAGGCGTCCGCCGCCGTTCCAGCGTACGTCGATGACGATGCCTTCGCGGTCGTTGTACTTACCCAGGACGTCGCTGTAGACGGTGCGGAACGATCCGTCATCCATGCTTTGGATGTGGACGTATCCGAGACGGCCGTTGCTCCAACGGTCAACATCGGCGGCGCGTTGGCGTATCCAGCGGTCGTACATCAGGCCGTTGTGTGCCGATGCGGATATGGGCAGCACCACTTCGTCCCAGCGTTGTCCGCTGTTGGGGTCGTAGATGCTTACCAAGGTCTTCTTGCCGGAGATGTCGGTGAGAAGTACGGAGGCATCGGTGGTAGGCGTAATTTCTTCGCCGTTGATTTTTTCGATAATCATTCCGGGGGTCAGCATGGAGGCTGCACGGTCAAAGGGACCTTTCTTGAGCACCTCGGCTACGCGCAGGCCCTTGCCGGTGTAGGACATATCGTAGAGCAGGCCCAGCGAGGCGGTGCGGTCGCCGGAGGCGGAGCTGCCGTAGTAACGGCCGCCGGTATGGCTGACGTTGAGTTCGCCCAACAGCTCGCTCAGCATCTCGGCATAGTCGTAGTTGTTGTTGATATAGGGCAGGAAGCGGCGATAGTGAGCGGTGAGGTTCTTCCAGTCTACGCCGTGCATCCCGACTTCATAGAAGCGCTGACCTTCTTCGCGCACCATATTGTCGAACATGGCCGTGCGTTCGGCGGCATGGTCGAGCGTCATCGTTGTGCTGTAGCTTATAGGTGTCAGCTTGTCGCTCTTGGGGTCGAGTTTGCGCATGGACGAGCCCAGCACAAAGAGGGTCTTGCCGTCCTTATCGCTTGTGAAGTAGTAGCCGCCGTTGATTTTGGTGACCATGCGGTGGTCGCCCTTGCGCAGGTCGAGTTTCCACAACTGCAAGCCGTCTTGGGCACGACTGATGTAGTATAGGTTGTCGCCATCGGCCGTAACGGCATAGTCTGTCAAGGCCGTGGACATGGGCGTCACGCGTACGATGCGGTCGGTGATGCCGTCTTTTTCGACCTTTATGGCCTTGGCGTCGTCACCGTCTTCGGCATCGGCGTCTTTCTTGTCTTTATCTTTTTTGTCGGACTTTTTCTTATCGGACTTGGCGTCTTTGTTCTGGCGCTTCTCGACTTCCTTGTACAGGGCGTAGTCTTCGGGCGACAGGCGGTAGCGGTCGTATGCGTCCTGATTGAGGAAGCAGATGAATACGTCGTCCATAGAGCCCCAGGAGGCGTGGTTGCGCATTCCGTAGCGTTCGCTCACAAAAGCAACGGCATTGCCGTCAAGCACCCATTTGGGATTGCCGTCGGTGTATCCGCTGGCGGTGATATTGATTACCTCGGCGGTTTCGACGTTGATGATGGCTATATCCATGTACGGCTCGTGCTTGCGAGTGACGATTTCGGTAGCCAGCCATTTGCTGTCGGGGCTCCAGACAAATCCGATATTGCCGTTGCGTTCGGGGGTGGTGGTGCCGTCTGTCAGCACTTTCACTTTCTTGGACTTGAGGTCCATTACGGCCAGCTTGGTGCGGTCGTATACGAATGCCATTTTCTTGCCGTCGGGCGAGATGTCGGGACGTGCACGTTCGTGGCTGTCGGCGGCGATGGCCACGGATTCCTTGATGGCGGTGGCGTTCTCGAAGTTGATATCGTCATCGGGGCGCTCCATCACGGCGCTGTATATGGTGGCATTGCCGTCACGCTCGCTGGTGTAGTACAGTGTCTTGCCATCGGGTGCCCATGACAGACCGTACTCGGCCTCGGGGGTGTGCGTAATCTGCTTGGTGGTGGAGTATTCCACGGAGGTCACGAAGACATCGCCGCGATAGGTGAAGGCCACGCTCTTGCCGTCGGGGGCAGCAGCGGCTGAGGATGCACCGGAGGATACACTCTTTTTCTCGGCAACGGGATCATCGGAGTCCATGAGCGACACCTCGACACGACGCGGAGCTTTGTCCGTGTCTTTCATCGTGTATATCTCGCCGTCATATCCGAAGCACAGAGTGCCGTCGGCGCTGCGCGAAAGGAAACGCACGGGATTGCCCTTGAAAGCGGTGAGGCGGCGGGCTTTGCTTACATCTGCCAGGGGCGCGGTGTAGACGTTGATGCAGTTGTCGCCTTCGCGCTCGCTCAGGAAGTAGAGACGGTCGCCGGCAACCACGGGATTGCGGTCTTCGCCGGGGCGGTTGGTGAGGTTGGTATGCTTTCCGGTGGCGCCGTCATACAGCCACAAGTCGCGCGTGACGCTGGAGGTGTGGTGCTTGCGCCACTGGTCTTCAAATCCTTTTACGTCTTGATACACAAAAGATTTGCCTTCTTTATCGGTCCACGACATCAGCTGGGCCGGCGTTCCGAGCACCTGCACGGGTGCACCGCCGCTCACGCCCACCTTGTAGAGCTGGGTCATGCGCGAGGTGGGGAACATGGCACTGGTCGCCGGAGCCTGGATGGCGGCAGAGAAGTAGATGCTCTTGCCGTCGGGCGAGAAGGCCTCGGGGGTCTCGGAGGCGCTGTTGGAGGTCAGGCGCTGCGGACGTCCGCCGCGAACATCTATCATAAAGACATCGAAGTTGCCGTGGCGGTCGCAGGCATAGGCTATACTCTTGCCGTCGGGACTCCACACAGGTGTGGTCTCGTAGTAGTCGGTGGCTGTAAGCTGACGTGCCATACCTCCTTGGGTCGGCACTACCCAGATGTCGCCTTTGTAGGTGAAGGCTATGGATGTGCCGTCGGGCGAAATCTGTACGTCGCGCATCCACAACGGACGTGTCGTGACCGTGCTTTCAGCGGCGCTGCCTGCCAGAGCGGCCAATAGCGCGGCCGCAAGGCCTAATGTCATTCTTTTGTGCATAATGATCTGTTATATGTGGTCTTATGTTGTTTTAGTTCTTTGGGTATCGACGCCGGCAAAGCCGAGGCCTTTTCAATCTGCAAATATACCACTTTTTTTTGTTTTTCAGGGCTCTGCGCCCGAAATTGCCTTCCTCCTATAACTGCCATAATAGCTATAATGGCTATAATGGCTATAATGGCTATGACAGCTATAATAGCTATGATGGCTATAACAGCTATGACAGCTCTCTCATAACAGCGATACCGGCCGCAACAGCCTTTCGCAGCTATTGCGGCCGGTATCGAAGCCCGGGAAAATTCAACACCAATCAGTGCAGGATACCGGAGGATGTGCGTGCGGCATCGGGAGATAGGTCGGCATCGGAGTCACGCTTGCTCTTCTTGCCGAAGCTGAAGGTGTACGTCACTTTGGCCTGGATCAAGGCGTGATTGTCTACACCGTAATTCTGACGTGTCACATCATAGTATGCCGAGGCCATCTCTGTGGTAGAGGTGCGCCAATGCCAGCGGAACATATTCTGTAGCTGGAGATTGACGTTCCACGTGCCGTTGCTCCATCCGGCAGACAGTGCAAAAGCGTCCTTGGAGCGCGTGTAAAAGCCGGACATACAGTCGCTGCAGGAGTACGAACGGCTGACGTATGCAGCGACAAAATTGAAGTTGCCTACATAGTACATTGCCTGGATATATCCCGAAAGGACGGACTTGTCGAGGTTGTAAGGCTGACCGTTGTGCGTAATGGTTTCGGTGAGGCTGCCGGTGATATTGAACTTGCCGCCGAGGGGGCGCCAGTTGACATAGATGCCAGCGTTGTAGGTCCCGAAGCCGCCGGCCGGCTGGATGATGCTGCGTACGATGCCGTGCTCGGTAGCCTCGTAGTCGAAGGCGGCGCGATTGGCCACAACCCATCCGTAAGCGTAGCCGCTGAAACGCCATGCGTTGGAGGGCATATACACGTACTGGACGCCGAAGTCCCAGGTGCGATAGGCCGTCAGCAACGGGTTGCCGGTGTGCCACAACAGCGGCGAAATCTGTATCATCTTATCGCTCTTGTAGTTGGAGGACAAAGGCCACCCGGCGGTGTGCATATAAGCGCTGATCGAGTTCTTGGAATTGGGCGAATATTGCAGGTTCACGTCGGCAAACGGCGAGTCAAAGTTATTGGTCTCGTCATTGTAGTCGATATGCGACAGACTCCAGCCAAAGCCCACCGACGAGCTGAATCCGCCGCGGCTGAACGAGTACCTGGCGTCGAAGTTCCCTGTATAGGAAGACGTGCGGTCCAGTGCCTCGGTATTGCCGGTATACTGTGTATGGTTGTGTTCGTACTTGCCATAGCCGTATATGGTGAGGGCGTGTCCACCGCCAAATGTATGACTGTATTCTATGGAAGTGTTGCCCACGCCGGTATAATCTCGTGCGCCGTTGATGATGGGTGCCAGTCCGGCCTCGGTGTACGTCGTGCCGTTGGTCGTGGATGTGTATGCGTAAGTAGGCATGATGGTCAGCGAGTTGCGCTCGCCCATACCTATATAGAAGTATCCGCTGTATGTGACGTTACGGCTGTGGCTGTCGTAAGCGGTGGTATATTCCGAATTGTCAAAACCTCCGCCCGAATATGTCACCGCACCCTGACTGTCTTTGTGCGGAATGCGCGTATTGCGGAACACCACGGTGTTATTGGTCGTGAACCGGTCCGAAATATAGCGAGCGCGGAAGCTGGCACTATAATCATTGCGGCGGAATTTGGCGCCGTCGGACGTGGATTGGCGCTCGATGCTATTGATGCCGCCAAGTCCGTCAGGCAGTCGGAAAGTCTCCGTTTGCGCCGTTCCGGTATGGTCGTTGGCGCAATAATAGCCGTAGCCCATCACATCGAAGATCATACGGCGGTAGTTGAAACGACCGTTGACCTGCGCCTGGCCGGAGTTGGCCCAGAAATTTTCGTACAAGCGGGTGCGTACATAGCCGCCGTAATCGTACTTACGCATCACGAAGTTGATGACGTTGGTCTTGCCGCCGAAACGCGGGTCCGTGGGCGACTGCAAGTACTCGACACGCAGCACGTCCGAGGTACGCATCATTTCCAGTTCGTCCTGAGAGGCCGGTACATAGTCGATAAATACGGCCACCGCCTGTCCGCTGACGGTCTTGACGGACGTCGATCCGAAAGGTACGCTTATCTGCGGGATGTCCATACGCGACAGCAGGTCGGTGGCGCTCTGCGAGGCGTTGCGCTGGCGTGTCGTGGGTATATACGTGGATTTCTCGCCGTCGGTGCGCTGCATGGCGGCTTCGACAGTCACCGTCCCCAGGGTTTCGTAATCGGTGGTATCGACAGCCGCAGTGTCTACGGCCACCGTTGCCGTGGTGTCACGGACGGCCTTTGCCGCCGA
This sequence comes from Roseburia faecis, assembly GCA_963614475.1. Classification (GTDB taxonomy): domain Bacteria; phylum Bacteroidota; class Bacteroidia; order Bacteroidales; family Muribaculaceae; genus CAG-873. Next base: position 957 of record CAVEDT010000020.1, on the reverse strand, counting down.
AACAACGTCGGCTGACGCCGCAGGACGCTCGGATGCAGACATCACGTCTGTGGAGACGAAGCCGCCTGCCATAGCCGGTATCGCTGTTACACAGCTCAGTACAAGGATTTTGATGGGTCTTTTCATCTTGATTGGTCTTTTCATCTTCGGCCTTGAAACGTGCCGCAACGCTTGTCGGACGCTCTCGGGCATATCGCCTCGGGACATCGCCGCAGTCGCGTTTTTTTCTCGGCCTTCGATTATATGACGCATTATGTATGCCAAACATAACACCCCCCCGAATTAAAAAAAGTTAAATTCGGCAACATTTATGCGCCGCGCCTCGTTTTGCTACATTTTTACGGTGTCCGATGCGACATTCGGCGCCGGACTGACGGTCGCGACAATCGATGCCACCTCCGAATAATCACCTTTTTTGCGAGCAAAATCGCCCTTGGCACCCTTAACACGCATTAACCAAAAAGCGCCGAATTAGCCCGATTTTCACCAAAGTTTGCCAAATTGGCGAATTTTTAATAATATTAAACATTTGAGAAACGGTTTTTACCCGAAAATCTTTTCCTATCTAAAAAAGTATGTATACCTTTGTCCCACTTTTTCGGAGGTCCGTCCGCGATCCCCTCGGCATATTGCCCCCGATAGCGTCGATGCCGAAAGAGTCTGCAACACTACAAAAATAGAAAATACACGTAAAACACTTATTAATTATGAGCAATCCTAATGTTAAGCCCGCCCAAGGCAAACTGGGCGTGATGGTAGTCGGCCTCGGCGCCGTCTCCACAACATTTATGACCGGTGTGCTGATGACCCGTAAAGGTCTGGCCAAACCCGTAGGCAGCATGACCCAATACGACAAAATCCGTGTGGGCAAAGGTGCTGACAAAAAATACCTCCACTACAAGGACATCGTGCCCATCGCCGACCTCAATGACATCGAGTTCGCCGCTTGGGACGTAT
>CAVEDT010000019.1:0-12231 GCA_963614475.1 Roseburia faecis | reverse complement strand
CCGCCAGACTGTGCAAAAAGCATGGAATAGAGGCTTTTCTGAGCGACCACGGCACCATCGCCGCCAAACACGTAGCCGAATTGGAGGCTATAGGCACGCCATATGAGCAGGGTCGGCACAGCATCGAGCGCATACTCGCAGCTGACATCGTCGTCAAGAGTCCCGGCATACCCAACGATGTGCCCATCATCAAAGACGCTGTCGCCAAGAATATTCCCGTGGTCAGCGAAATCGAATTCGCATACCTTTTCCTGCCCGCCGGAACGCGTCTTGTGGCCATAACCGGCAGCAACGGCAAGACCACCACCACGATGCTGACCACGCATCTGCTGTGCTGCTGCGGACACGATGCCGCCGCCTGCGGCAATATTGGCGTGAGTCTGGCCCGCCTTGTAGCCGACGAGCCGCACGCCGTGTACGTCATCGAGTTGTCTTCGTTTCAGTTGGACAATATGTACACCTTCCACCCCGATGTGGCAATGCTGCTCAATATCACGCCCGACCACCTCGATCGCTATGACCACAAAATGGAAAACTATATCGCGGCCAAATTGCACGTTTTCCAAAATCTCGAGCCTTCGGACCTGGCCGTATATTGGGCTGACGACCCCGTAGTGGCGCCGCGCATCGGCAATCTGGGCATACGCGCACGTCTGTGCACATTCGCCGACGGGCATGACGCCACCGTCGAAGCTCGCGACGGAATGATACACGACGGCATCGGCGGTATGGACATTCCCGTGGCAGGCATCGCCACACGCGGCACGCACAATCTGCTCAACTCCATGGCCGCCATAGCTGCGTGCGCCAAGATTGGAGCTAAGGCCGAGGCCGTAGCCGAAGGATTACGCACCTTTGCGCCCGTCGAGCACCGATTGGAAGATGTCGCCACCATCGACGGCGTGCATTACATCAACGATTCCAAGGCCACCAACGTCAATTCGACATACTACGCGCTGATAGCCATGACCACACCCACGGTGCTCATACTCGGAGGCAAGGACAAGGGCAATGATTACAGCGAAATTCTGCCGCTGGTCAAGGAAAAAGTCCATGATATCGTGGCTATGGGCCTGCACAACGAAAAAATCGTTGACTACTTCACTGCCAACGGTATACCCGTGGCCGATACACACACCCTCGATGACGCCATCGCCGCCTGCCGCGCCGTAGCACGCCCCGGCGATACGGTGCTGTTGTCGCCGTGCTGTGCCAGCTTCGATTTGTTCACCTCCTATGAGGACCGCGGCCGCCGCTTCAAGGATGCCGTGCGCGCCCTCGCTCCGGCACACTGATAAGTATCGGAAACGAGTATGGCTTTCAGAAAGTTTTACGTGGTCTTTGCAGGCCTTGCACCGGGTATCTATGACTCCTGGGAAGAGTGTCAGGCGCAAATTGACGGGTTTTCAGGCGCACGCTACCGCGCCTTTCAGGACCAGGATGAAGCCACCGAGGCGCTCCGTCGCTATGACAGCGGCGAGGATATGGCCATATACAAGGCTATGCGGCGACGTAATGCCGCCGTGGTCAATTACGAAGCCTTTCCCGAGATACGCCTTGATGCCATAGCTGTGGACGCTTCGTGTCCCGGCAATCCCGGCCCGGTGGAATACCGCGGCGTGCGCGTGGGCACCGGCGAGCAGTTGTTCTGCGTCGGACCGCTGCAAGGCGGAACCAATAATATCGGCGAATACCTGGCTCTGGTACACGTGGCAGCATTGCTCAAAAAGGCCGGGGATACCACTACGACCATTTACAGCGACTCGCGCACGGCTATAGGATGGTTTATGCGCGGCGCCTCCAATACCAAAATCCAACCTACCGCTGCCAATGAAGCGCTGCGCCAAATCCTGGCACGTGCCGATGCGTGGCGTCGAGCCAATCGCTATATTCCCAATCCAATAGTCAAATGGGATACGGACCGCTGGGGCGAAATCCCGGCAGATTTCGGCCGTAAATGAGCCAAGCGAAGGGGTGTCCGCCCGCGCCGGCTTCGGTCGTGGAGTGTGAGTGTGGTCTCCATCCCGGGCTCTACTAAATCATTGATACAAATCGTCAAAACAGATAGCTAATATACAGAATAATGTCACCCAAAGTCAAAGGATACATCTGCGGCGTTGCCGCTGCGATATGCTATGGGACCAATCCTCTCGGGGCGCTGCCGCTCAAAAGTATGGGCGTGGATGTCGGCACCACCATCTTCTGGCGCTTTGCGCTGGCGGTGCTGCTGTTGCTGCCGGTGCTGTTGTGGCGTGGCGTATCTTTGCGAGTTACGCGTAGGCAGTTGGCCGTGGTTGCGCCGTTGGGCGTTATGTTCGGCCTGTCATCGCTGACGCTCTACGAGTCGTTCCACTATATGGACGGCGGCATCGCCTGCACCATACTCTTTGTTTACCCGATTATGGTGGCCGTGATCATGGGTGGCTTGTTTCACGAGCATATAGGGACGCCGACGATACTGTCTATCTGTCTGGCACTCTGTGGTATATTCCTGCTCAACGATCCCTTTGGCAGTGGTGCATCACTCTCGGGTACGGGCGTGACGCTGGTGTTGGTGTCCTCGCTGACCTATGCTGTGTATATGGTGGCAGTCAATCGTGCGCACCTCAAAATGAGTGCCTTACAGTTGACGTTCTATGTCCTGTGCTTCTGTGCGCTTACGGCTGCAGCCGGAGCTTTTGCCGGCGGACATCTGCCGCGTATCGACCTGACACTCGAAATGTGGGGTTGGGAATTGATGCTGGCCGTAGTGCCCACCTTCCTCAGCGTCTTGCTAATCAATGTCGCTATCGTGCTCATCGGCTCTACGCCTACGGCTATCCTCGGAGTACTTGAACCGCTGACCGCCGTGGTCATCGGCATCGCCATCTTCGGCGAGGCTCTCACCGTCAGCCTTGCCTTGGGCATCATCCTTGTCCTCTCGGCCGTCATTCTCGTTATTCTGGCCAAAAACCGTCGTCCCGGCCGCTGATTTCCCGGCCGCTTAGGCGTTGCCCGTATTGGCCGCCGAGTCGGCTCGTGTCTGCTTTTCCGAATCCGGATATTTCGTCCTGATTCGGACATTGTGTCGTCGGTCGTTGTTGGCTAAATGCCAACGACGGTCGAAACTCCCTTGAAAAAATGTCGAAATCGGCAAAAAGTCGCTTGAAAAAGTGTAACTTTGCATCGAAATGTCCCTTGGAAAAGTGTCAAGCCGAAGATTTACAATTAGTTACAAATCTCGATAAACTTGAAGAGGAGTGATGGTTGGTAAAAATGCAATTTTTGACTGCGCTAATTAGTGAACCGATGCTATTGTAATGGGTATTGAGAAGTGGCTGAAGTGGCTGAAAACGAGTGAAAAACTCATTTTTAACTGGGATTAGTGTGCTTGTGCCAAAAAATTGCCGTACCTTTATAGGCGAAAACTGAGACAGGGGTCGTGCAACCCCGGATTTTCCGGATAAAGCGCGGCGTCCGTATACACGTATATTACCCTATGGATAAGAGAATTAAGGCAAAGATATTGATGATAGGCATAGCTCTTATGCCGGGGCTGTCGTATGCCCAATGTCCTCATTGCACAGCCAATGACACGGCTGCCGCAGCAGTGCGTAGCGTTGGCCCGACGCCCGAATGTACGGCCGAGGCACAGTGTTCGGTCGGAGACAGTGTCATCGTAGGCGCTGCACGTACCGAGGTCTATCTGCCGCTGTTGCGCGGCAAGCGCGTGGCGCTATTCTCCAATCATACAGGCATGGTCGGCAATTGCCACACCCTTGATATTATGCTCGAAGGCGGCGTGAATGTCACCACGATATTTTCGCCCGAGCATGGTTTTCGAGGCAAAGCCGATGCCGGCGAGCACGTCAGCAGCAGCGTCGACCCGGTGACGGGGATACCCATAGCGTCGCTGTACGACGGCAAACGCCGCGGCATCGCGCCCGAAGTTTTGGCCAATTTTGATGTAATAGTCTGTGATATTCAGGACGTCGGACTGCGCTATTACACGTATTATGTCACGATGATACGGCTGATGGAGCAGGCCGCCGCCAACGATAAAGAATTCGTGGTACTTGACCGCCCCAATCCCAACGGAATGTACGTGGACGGCCCCATATTGGATATGAAATACGCCAGCGGGGTGGGGCGCTTGCCCATACCCGTGGTGCACGGCATGACCCTCGGCGAATTGGCGCAGATGGCCAATGGCGAAGGATGGCTTGCGGACGGCGCTCACTGCCGCCTCACGGTGGTGCCTTGCGCCGGTTACACTCACGCTACGCGCTATCGTCTGCCCGTGGCTCCGTCGCCCAACTTGCGCACCATGACCGCCGTATACCTTTATCCGTCCATGTGCTACTTCGAGGCTACTCCGGTATCGCTGGGACGAGGAACGGACAAACCCTTTATGATTTACGGACATCCCGATATGAAGGGGCGCGACTACGAATTTACGCCGCGCAGTGTCCCCGGCGCCAAAAATCCGCCGTTGCTTGACCGCTTGTGCCACGGTGTGGACCTCAGCGGCATCAGCGATGACGAAGCCATAGCCGGCGGCGTCAATCTGGCATATCTTATAGACGCCTATCGCGACCTCGGTATCGGCGACAAATTCTTCACCGCCTTTTTCGAGAAACTCATAGGTCGCGGCGACATCCGCACAATGATTGAGCAGGGGATGGACGCCGACGCCATCGCCGCCACTTGGGCCGACGATGTACGTGCCTTCAAGGAACAACGCCGTCCCTATCTGCTGTATGCCGAATAAGGCATTGTCCGAAAGGCCGTTGCCGACGGGATTAAGCGCAGTCGAGGCTGCAACTGCCGACAACGAAGACGGGTATATACTCCAATGGTTAACACCTAACGATAACACAATCAATAATATAATACAACAGTGACACCGACCATAGTCATCATCACCATCGCGGCATACTTTGCCCTCTTGATGGTCATCAGCTGGTTTGCCTCGCGCGGCAGCAACAATTCGACATTTTTCAACGGCAATCGCCAAGCCCCGTGGGGCCTTGTGGCCTTTGCCATGATAGGTGCCGCCATCAGTGGCGTTACCTTCATCAGCGTCCCCGGTATGGTGGCCGCCAAGGGCTACTCCTACCTGCAAATGGTACTCGGATTTATCGTCGGGTACTTTGTCATCGCCTTTGTGCTGGTGCCGATGTTCTATCGTCGTAACCTCATCAGCATCTACGGCTACCTTGAGGACCGCTTCGGCAAGTCCACTTACCATACCGGAGCGTGGTTCTTCTTTGTCAGCAAGATGTTAGGCGCGGCCGTGCGCTTCTATGTCGTATGCGTTGTGCTCCAGTCTATGGTCTTCGGGCCACTGGGTATTCCTTTTGCCATTACGGTGGTAGTCAGCATATTGCTGATATGGATATACACTGTGCAGGGCGGTGTCAAGACCCTGATTTGGACCGATACGCTCAAGAGCTTCTGCCTGGTGGCCTCGGTGGCGCTGTGTATATACTTCATAGCCAGCAACCTCGGACTGAATTTCGGTGAGGCTTTCAGCGCCGTCACGTCGCATCCGTCGTTCAAGATGTTCTATTTTGACGATCCCCTGGCCGGAACATATTTCTGGAAGCAATTCCTTGCGGGTATATTTATGGCCATAGCGCTCAACGGTCTCGACCAAGATATGATGCAACGCAACCTGGCCTGCCGCGACAGTCGTCAGAGCCAAAAGAATATGATAGTGAGCGGTATCACGCAATTCTTCGTCATCGCGTTGTTCCTCATCCTGGGTACGATGTTGCTTATATACATGGACAGCAAGGGTATGGCCCATCCCGCCAAGCCGGACGACACCTTTGCCGCCGTGGTTGACAGCCCCGGAATGCCGATAATTGTGGGCATCCTCTTCATTGTCGGACTGGTGTCCGCCGCCTATTCGGCCGCCGGGTCGGCTCTGACCTCGCTGACGACATCCTTCACCGTAGATATCCTGGGTGCCAATCGCCGTATGGACGACCGCCGCCTGGGCGTCACTCGTCGCCTGGTGCACATGGGCATGTCCGTGGCCATGGGCTTGGTTATCATCGCTTTCTACTATCTGAGCAATCAGGACGCCATCAGCGCCGTGTACACCTTGGCTTCGTATACTTACGGACCCATCCTCGGCCTCTTTGTCTTCGGTATGGCCTGCAAACGTCCTGTGCGCGACTGTCTTGTCCCGTTGGTGTGCATCCTTGCTCCCGCGTTGTCGTGGGTGGCTCAGTGGGCGCTCAAAGAGTACTGCGACTATACCACCAGCTTCGAGTTGCTGCTGATGAACGCCGCCTTCACCGTTCTGGGTCTTTTGCTGCTGGTCAAGCCGCGCAAGCAAGCCTGACATAAGACCGCGTCGGACATAAATACGCAAAGAGATGGCACGCAATCTTTTAAGCAAGTATTTTTGGATTATAGACACCATACGTCGGCGCCGACGTATCTCGCGCCGCGAGCTGACGGAATTGTGGCTGAAAAGTGATATCTCGGAAGGTCGTGCCCTCACGCGTCGCACCTTCTATAACTATCGCGAAGCCATACTCGAAATCTTCGGGCTCAATATCGAATGCGACAACTCGACCTTCGAGTACTATATCACCGAGGAAGACGCTCACTCCCGCGAAGTGACTGACTGGATGCTCAATAGCGCCGCCGTCAACGATATCATTGCCACGGGGCGCAGCGTGGCGTCACGCATTTGTCTCGAGGACGTCCCCAGTGCACGCACCTACCTGGGTGTAATCATCGATGCTTTGCGTCAAAACCGTATCCTCGTCTTCGACTACAACAACTTCACGCGCAGCCGCCCCGATCGCGAAGTCACGCTCGAGCCGTACTTTGTTCGCATATTTCATCAGCGCTGGTACGTCATAGGCCGCAACGTGCGCGAAAACCGTGTCAAGACTTACGCCCTGGACCGTATGGATCAGGTACATTTGTCCTCCAAGACTTTCGAGCTGCCCTCCGACGTCAATGCCGATGAATACTTCCGCGACAGCTTCGGGCTGGTGGTGACACGTGCCGCCGCCAAGACCGTCACGCTGCGCGTCGATCACGTGCAAGCCAAGTACTTACGGGCGCTGCCGCTGCATGCCTCGCAGGAGGAATTTGTGCATGACGGATTCTCGCTGTTCCGCTATCGTATGCGCATAACCGACGACCTTGTCGAGGAATTGATGTCCAAGGCCGACCGCATCACCGTGGTCTCGCCGCCCGAACTGCGAGTGATGCTCGTCGACCGCCTGCGTCGCGCCCTCGCCCCCTACGACGAAAACAAATGACGGAAAACGAAAACTATATATTAACTTAAAAAACAATTGATTATGGAACAAAACGAACAAGCTCGCCTTTCGGCACTTTCAAACGCTTCGATGCTCAGCGCCATCGGCGTAACACTTATGTATGGCCTCAGCTTGCTGCTGGCCCTTCTCGCACCACAGTCGCCGGCAGTAGCTGTCGTGTCGCTCGTCGGTCTTATCCTTTGGCTTGTAGGTATGTACAACACCTCGAGCGCATTCAAAGGCGTCAATGCAGCCGTTGCCGCTTCTTTCGAACGCCTGTTCAAGGCTCAATTGGCTATAGTTATTGCTGCTGTAGCATACGGAGTGCTGGTAGCGCTGATACCTCAGATCTTAGGTTATGGAGGATTAAAAGCATCTGTAGTCATAATCAAACTGCTGACTATCGCGCTGTTTGTATGCCTGATTATGTATATGGCCAAGAGTAATAACGAAAGCCGTACACTCAAGCCTCTCGGTCTCAAATCCATGGGTAGCGTGTCCGTAGCGTTCACAATCCAGCTCGTCATCCTTGCCGTGTGCGCCTTGGTAGCGCTTATCGCTCTCTTCCGCACCGAAGACTTCTTCTCCTTCTTGTTCCGCAACGGATTTGGCGGAGTGGCAGTGCTGACCATCCTGATAGGTCTCGCTGCTCTCGTTGCAGCCGTATTTATGATTATCGGCTGGTGGAGTGTCCGCAGCGAACTGGCCCAACTCCCCGCTGACGAAAAGTAATACAAACCTCTGAATGCCTGCTGAATTGCAGACATATACGCCCATTGCGCCGTCGATGCAAGACCGCATCGACGGCCGCTATGTGCGTCTTGACGCAGTGCGCGCTTTCGCCATTGTCATGGTCGTGGCGATACATTCCGTGCACGAATACATGGACGAGAGTGTCTACCAAGTACTGCTGCCTTACTTTTGCACGCCGGTGCTGTTTTTTATGACCTCCGGCGCATTGATATTTCCGGTGCGCAGCGGCCGAGCCTTTGTGAAAAAACGTCTATGCGCACTTTTGCCCGCTTTTGCCTTTTGGACCGTAGCTTATTTGCTGATGGACTACTACCTGACTCCGCATCAGGATGTCAGCATCGGCCACCGGCTGCTGTACTGCCTATATACCCCGACATGGGGCACGGGCTGGTTTGTCTTGGCTATGATCGGGCTGTATCTCTTTGCTCCATTTCTGTCGCCGTGGCTTGCCACGGCTCGACGCCGCAGCGTCGAGTATTTTCTGCTGCTGTGGCTTGCCGCCGGGACGCTACCTTGGGCTTCGGCGCAAACCGCCATATTGGATGATGGCGGCGGCGTGTTCACCGGATTTTACGGTTGTATGGGCTATATGGTTGCCGGATACTACTTTACACGCTGGCCCGTATCGACGCGTTCGCGCCGTTGGCAAGTATGCTTCTGGACGCTGACGTTCATCGCTGTTGTTCCGCTGACGCTCAAGATGGGCGCCGTGGCCATGCGCTGGGGCTACTATGACGCGGTGACTTCCCTCGCCGGGGTCAATGTCATTGCTATCCAAGTCGCTCTGTTTGCCATACTTACGGCCTTGCCGGCTCCGCGCGGTGTCTTTGCTCGGCTGTGCATCAGCCTGAGCCGTTGCTCCTACGGCATCTACTTGGCGCATATCGCCATTTTGCATTACCTGCTACGTCTTGCCGATATAGACCTCGGCGTGACGGCCAACGGCCTGCTGTCCTTTGTGGCGGCATATCTGCTGACGCTCGGTTGGCGAAAGCTGAGGCATTTGGAATGTTGAATGTGGAATTAAGGGTGGGGATAACCTGTGGATTTTTGGATTTATGATTGTGGAAAAGCGGTGGAATTCCTTCGCTTTATCGAATTCTGCATTTTTTTTTGAACGCGGCTAAATAATAAATTTGGACAAAAACGGGGAATGGCGGCTGAGCGAGCCGAAAAAATGCGTAATTTTACAACCCGAAACACAGCGTCCGCGGCTAAGGCTACGGATGCCGGCATCCGCTGCTGCACCGAAAGTGTGTATGGAGTGGTAGCCACTTGTCGGGAGTCCGCCGCGCGGGCTACCGGTATGTATGTGTATCTTCGGAACTTAATGCAGATACAAAGCACAGACAAACATATACTTATCCCAATGGCAACCAAAGACACAGATACTCCGGCACGCGCCATGCACTATGACGATGACGGCATACCCGACCCCGTGCGTAAGCCCAAGGGCGATAGCGCTGCCGCCGACATCGAGGCGGTCCGTCCTCGGCCGCGCAGCGACCGATACATCTGGGGTATATACATACTGTTGTGTTTGGTCTCGGTAGTCGAGCTTTTCAGCGCCTCGTCGCGCGAAATCGTCAACGGCAATGTCCTCTATCCGCTGATGCGCCACGTCGGCCTGCTCGCCACGGGATTTGTGATTATGCTGGTGTTGCAGCGTATGCACTACAACTGGGTCTATAAATGGACGTTCGTTATTGTCGTCTTGGCTGTCTTGGCCGCGATTTATACTATGTTCTTCGGCAACGTCATCAACGGTGCGCGTCGCTCGTTTTCGCTTTTGATTGTCACGGTCCAACCATCCGAGATACTCAAGATGACGGCGGCGCTGCTGATAGCGCGAGTGCTGGCTGTATCACAAATCAACGGCGGACGCGATATATCCAACCGGGGTATTATACTGGTCTCCGGCACGGTACTCTTTTTCGGTATGCTGCTGATCAAACAAGGCCTCACCAACACCGCTCTGCTGATGGTCATAAGCCTGTCGATGATGATTATAGGCGGTGTCAGTTGGCGCAAATTGGCGATAGTCTGCGTAATTTATGCCGTGCTTGGCGGCGGATATTTTGGCGTCAAGATGCTCTCCGACACGGATTCCGGTCAGTCGGAACGCGTCGAGAATGTGGCCAGCGGCGTCGAGACCGACCGTACGGGTGTGCGCAAGAACCGCTTGCTCAACTTCTTCCGCTCCGACAAATACAACGACTCAATCACCAGTGAAAACCGTCAAGAGCAGTACTCCTATATCGCACAAGCCAACGGCGGCATCTTCGGCGTCGGCCCCGGACGTTCGCGCGAGGCTGCACGTCTGCCCCTGGCTTTCTCGGATTACATATATGCCATTGTCGTCGAAGACACCGGACTGGTGGGCGGACTGGCGGTAATGCTGTTGTACCTGTTCCTACTGTTCCGCGCCGGACACTTGGCGACAAAATGCACCAAGGCCTATCCGGCTTTATTGGTGATAGGTATGGCTGTATTCATAGCCTGTCAGGCACTTGTACACATAGGCATAGTCGTGGGGACGCTGCCGGTGAGCGGACAGCCTTTGCCGCTCATATCCAAGGGCGGCTCATCGGTCATTATCACCTCGGTGGCCTTGGGTATCATGCTCAGTGTCAGCCGTCATGCAACGCGCCGCGGCGTACGCGAGGAAATGCGCGACCGCATCACCACAATCGAAGACAAGGGCTTTGCCGACAATCCCACCGTATTGTAGACACCATACACATATAAGCATAAACCATGCACCCCAATATCGAAGCATCCAAATCCGTCGCCAACGACGGCGACAAAAGCCGGAAACTGCTGCACCGCGTCATTATCAGCGGCGGCGGCACCGGCGGACATATATTCCCGGCGCTGTCCATAGCCGACGAAATACGCCGACGCAATCCCGAAGCCGAAATACGCTTTGTGGGAGCCAACGGACGTATGGAAATGGAACGCGTCCCCGCAGCCGGCTATCCTATAGAGGGCCTGACCATAGCCGGCCTCGACCGTCGTCGTCTGTGGCGCAACTTCCGCGTGCTATGGCTGGCTTGGATGGCCACACGTCGCTGCCGTGCCTTGGTACGCGACTTCCGCCCCGATGTGGCCATAGGTGTCGGCGGATATGCCAGCGGCCCGCTGCTTAAGGCCGCACAACGCGCCGGAGTACCTACGGTACTGCAAGAACAGAATTCGTATGCCGGCGTCACCAATAAACTGTTGGGCCGCCGCGCTCGCGCCATCTGCGTCGCATACGAAGGCATGGACCGCTTTTTCCCGGGCGACCGCGTCATTCTTACGGGCAACCCGGTGCGTGCCGCCTTGCGCGACTATACACTCACCCCGGCACAGGCACGTCAGGCTCTCGGTTTCGACCCCGAGCGTCCGCTGGTGCTCGTCGTGGGCGGCAGCCTCGGTGCTCGCACCATCAACCAAGCCCTGGCCGGAGGCGCCGCAAGAGCCATAGCCGCTACGGGCGCTCAGGTGCTGTGGCAGACCGGTAAGGCCTATGCACCGGGCGCTGATGTCGCCATACCCGATGGTGTGAAGGCCACGACATTCATCGCCGATATGGCCACGGCATACCGCGCCGCCGATGTGGTAGTATCGCGTGCCGGTGCATCCACCATCAGCGAATTGCAACTATTAGGCAAGGCCGCAGTGCTCGTGCCCTCGCCCAATGTCGCCGAGAACCATCAGTATCACAACGCTATGGCTCTTGTGAAGCGCAATGCGGCCGTGCTGGTGGCCGATGCGGATGCCATGCGCGACCTTGCCGACGCTGTCCTCGGCCTCTTGGCCGACCCGACACGCCGCGAAACCCTGGCCGCAAACGCCGCCGCAATGGGCCGACCCGAGGCTACGGCGACCATCGTTAATATTATTGAAGATACTGTACAACAATCACATACACTATGACACAAACTCGCACACTCAAGGATTACGACAACATATACTTTGTGGGCGCCGGCGGCATAGGCATGGCTGCCTTGGTTCGCTACTGCCTTCATGCGGACAAAAACGTGGCAGGGTATGACCGTACGCCCACCGTCTTGACCCACAACCTCATAGATGAGGGCGCCGCCATCACCTTCGAGGATAATGCCGATGCTATAGGCGAGGCCTTCCGCAATCCCGCGGACACATTGGTGGTATATACACCCGCCGTCCCCGAGACCAATTCAATACTCTCGCACTTCCGCAA